>JBDLVB010000067.1:0-4588 GCA_039805005.1 Actinomycetota bacterium | reverse complement strand
AGCGCGAAGCTTCCGCTTTTCGAACTCGGTGAGCATTTCGATCTTGAACTTGAAGATGAAGATGTTGACAGTGTTGGTGGATTGCTTGCTAAGCAGCTTGGTCGCCTTCCTGGTCGAGCAGACAAGATCGAATTCTCTGGTTTAGAGATTAGAGTTGAACGCATCGAAGGTCGTCGTAAGAGAGTTATTACAGCTCAGGTGCGAATGACCGAAGAATTGATTTCATCAAGAGCAGCATTAGAAGAAGAGAACGAATGAGTGAATTTAGATCCGGTTTCGTTTCCTTCGTAGGAAGACCTAACGTAGGTAAATCAACCCTTACTAACGCTCTAGTTGGTGAGAAGATCGCAATCACTTCATCTAAGCCACAAACCACCAGACGTGCCATCAGAGGTATCGTGAACACTCCTGATGCTCAGATCATCCTTGTGGACACTCCAGGGCTTCACAGACCAAGAACCCTGCTCGGTCAAAGACTCAACAACCTAGTTGAAAACACTCTCGGTCAAGTTGATGTAATTGGATTCTGTGTTCCTGCCAACGAGAAGATCGGTCCAGGGGATAACTTCATCAATGAGCAGGTAGGCGAGTATCGCCGTGCAAAGTTCGTGGCGCTAGTTACTAAAAGCGAAACAGTTAGCCGAGATGCTTTAGCTCAGCAGCTAGTCGCCATTAGCCAGCTGCGAAACTGGGATGCAGTGATTCCAGTGAGTGCTGTTTCTGGGGAGCAACTTGATGAATTGAAGCAAGTACTGGGATCTTTGTTACCTAAGTCCAATGCTCTGTATCCAACCGACATGGCCACAGAGGAATCACTTGAAGACCGAGTATGTGAGCTCATCAGAGAGGCATCCCTTGAAGGTTCTAGGGAAGAGCTTCCACACTCACTGGCTGTAACTATCGATGAAATGGGTCCTCGTAAGGATTCCAACATCTTTGACATCCACGCCAATCTATGGGTTGAAAGAGACAGCCAGAAAGCCATCATCATTGGTAAGGGCGGCTCTAGGCTCAAGCAAATCGGTATGGAAGCCAGAGCTGAGATCGAAAAACTCGTTGGAACCAAGGTAATGCTCAAGATTCACGTCAAAGTGGCACCTGATTGGCAAAGAGATCCGAAACAATTGGGTCGCCTGGGCATGTAAGGCTGTGTTAGCCTAAAACCCATGTTCGCGATTCTCCTGCTTAGTTACCGCGGCGAGGCCTAATTCCGGCCCTCCCCGTCGCGGAGTTACAAGCATGACCGGAACCCCCCAACTATCAATCTGTTGATTGCCAAAGACGGCAAAAAACCTTGGGTTTCTAGGAGAGACCATGAAGAACAATCAAAAACCATCGCCAATGCCGATACATAAGTATCGTCCGTTCCACGAGCAGATAGCCGTTGAGCTGGAAGACCGCACCTGGCCTACCAAACGCATAACTGAAGCACCACTTTGGTGTGCAGTGGACTTGAGAGACGGCAACCAAGCGCTTATTGACCCAATGAGCCCTGAACGCAAGATGAAGATGTTCAAGCTGCTAGTTGAAATGGGCTACAAGGAGATTGAAGTTGGTTTCCCTTCAGCCAGCCAAACAGATTTCGATTTTGTTAGAGAACTTATTGAAGGAGGACACATCCCTGAGGATGTGACCATCCAGGTTCTTACCCAAGCAAGAGATCACTTGATCGAAAGAACTTATGAGTCGATCAAGGGTGTTCACCGAGCAATTGTTCACTTGTACAACTCAACATCTGTCTTGCAGAGGAGAGTTGTATTCAACGCCGACAAGCAAGGTGTGATTGACATCGCACTTGCGGGTGCTCGTAAGTGTAAAGAAATGGAAGCAACTGTTCCAGGCACAGTAGTTCACTATGAATACTCTCCAGAGTCATACACCGGAACTGAACTTGAGTTCGCTCTTGAAGTTTGCAACGCAGTTATTGCTGCCTTTGAGCCAACTCCTGAGCACAAGATGATTATCAATTTGCCTGCAACTGTTGAGATGGCAACACCTAATGTTTATGCAGATTCAATCGAGTGGATGTCTAGAAACATCGACAGAAGAGATTCCGTTCTAATCAGCCTGCACCCACATAATGACAGAGGAACTGCAGTAGCTGCTGCTGAACTTGGCTACATGGCAGGAGCGGACCGTATCGAGGGTTGTCTATTCGGCAATGGTGAGAGAACCGGAAACGTAGACCTTATTACTCTTGGCCTGAATCTTTTCAGTCAGGGTATTGATCCTCATGTTGATTTCTCTAACCTTGATGAGATTAAGAGAACAGTTGAATACTGTAACCAATTGAGAGTTCCTGAACGTGCACCTTATGGCGGAGACCTTGTCTACACTGCCTTCTCCGGTTCACACCAAGATGCAATCAAGAAGGGCTTCGAGAGAATGGCAGCTGATGCTGTTTCTCAAGGAGTAGACCAAGAGTCACTTGAATGGGCTGTTCCTTATCTTCCTATTGACCCTAAAGATGTTGGTAGAAACTACGAAGCAGTTATCCGGGTCAACTCTCAATCAGGTAAGGGCGGAGTTGCATACCTTCTAAAGAGCGATCACAACCTAGACCTACCTAGAAGACTTCAAATTGAATTCTCGAGAGTGGTCCAAAACAAGACTGACTCTGAAGGTGGTGAAGTAACTTCAGCTGCTCTTTGGGCTATCTTCCAAGATGAATATCTTCCTGCAGCAATAGCGACAGAGAAGTGGGGAAGGTTTGAACTAAAGAAGCTATCCACTACTAGCGACATGGACGGGGTAGTGAACCTTTCAGCTGTGCTACGTGATGGTTCCGATGAGATTGAGCTTGAAGGAACCGGTAACGGACCAATCTCAGCCTTCCTTTCAGTACTTGAAAAGCGTGGCATTGCCGCCCAATTGCTGGATTACACAGAACACACGCTCGGAGCCTCTAGCGATGCTCAGGCTGCTGCATACATTGAACTCAAGGTTAATAACCAGACTCTTTGGGGTGTTGGCATTGATGGAGACATCTCAAACGCCTCACTCAAGGCTGTCATTTCAGCGGTTAACCGAGCTCTGCGGTAATACTTGGATAGTGCCTACCTATAGAGATGAAGCAATCGTGCTACGCACCCACAAACTGGGTGAAGCAGATCGCATTGTCACACTACTAACTAGGTATCACGGCCAGGTAAGAGCAGTGGCTAAGGGTGTTAGAAGAACTGCTTCTAAAATCGGAGCTCGCCTCGAACCATTCATGGTTGCTGACATTCAGTTCTACGAAGGTAAGAATCTAGATACTGTCACTCAAGCTGAAACTATTGGTGCTTACGGCAGCATGATCTCAGATGATTACTCTGCGTTCACTGTTGCCAACGTCATGGCGGAGACCGCCATGAGATTAACTGGTGAAGAAAGAGCTACCCAGCAGTATCTATTGCTCATTGGTGCTCTTCGTTCTCTTGCTAATAAAGAACATGCCCCAGCGCAGATTCTAGATAGTTATCTTCTTAGAGCATTAGCTGTTGCTGGATGGGCTGCTAACTTTGCTAACTGCACGGGTTGTAATGCTGAGGGTCCACACACGGGTTTCGTTATTCAAACTGGGGGAGTCGTATGTGCAGCGTGTATGCCACCAACGGCTGCTCTAATTAGCTATGAGGTTTCGCATCACTTAGGAGCACTACTTGCTGGTGAGTGGGACGTAGTTGAACAATCCGACGAGAAGACTAAAGTTTCTGCTTCGGCTATCGTTAGTGCGTATAGTCAATGGCATATCGATCGTGGTTTGAAGTCGTTTAATCACTTGGAGAGAACATGAAGTTACCTAAGTTTGAAGGAGCTGTTCCTCAGCACGTAGCTATCGTGATGGATGGCAATGGTCGCTGGGCTAACGCTAGGGGACTAACTAGAGTTGAAGGTCATCGAGCCGGAGAAGCTGCTTTGATGGACGTCATTGAAGGTGCTATCCAGGCAGGGGTCAAGTATCTAACCGTTTTTGCTTTTTCAACAGAGAACTGGAAAAGATCTCCTGATGAAGTGAAGTTCCTGATGAACTACAACCGAGAGGTACTTCGTCGAAGACGAGATGAACTTGACGGTTGGAACGTAAGAATCAAATGGGCTGGTAGAAGACCTAAGCTTTGGCCAACTGTCATCGATGAACTTCTAATCGCTGAGAAGCAGACTGCAAAGAATAAGGGTCTAACTTTCACTATGTGTGTGAACTATGGCAGCCGGATCGAGATTGTGGATGCTATCAATCAGATTGTTGAGGACTCTAAGTCAGGCCAGCTCAATGGAGCCCTAACCGAGAAGAAGATGCAGAAGTACCTGCTAACCAAGGATTTGCCGGATGTTGACCTGTTTATTAGATCAAGTGGTGAGACCAGAATCAGCAACTTCTTGCTATGGCAGTCTGCTTATGCCGAGTTCGTCTTCCTTGATGTCCTCTGGCCTGATTTCTCTAGGAAAGATCTTTGGGAGGCTATTCAGCTGTATTCCAAGAGGAATAGAAGATTTGGTGGGGCAATAGATAAGCCGAAGAAGCAAAAGGGCAAGTAAACTTGAACCCTCAAGCACCGCAGCCAACGGTGCCTTACCAAGGGAGCAATAATGGCAGCCCCAACTC
>JBDLVB010000066.1:0-8045 GCA_039805005.1 Actinomycetota bacterium | reverse complement strand
TTGGGTGACAGGTTAGAGAAGTGGCCACTATTCAAACACCGTCCAACCAAGGATGTTGGTTTCTGGTCAAAACTAGCTGTGTTTGTAATGAAGAGACCAGTAGCAATCATCTTGGTTTCTGTCGTTGCTCTTGGTTCACTTGCTGGCTTAGGTGCAAACATCAAACTTGGACTAATTGATGATCGCATCTTGCCACCAGATAACAGAGTTGTAGTTGCAACCGATCAGATCCGAGAAAGATTCTCTGGTCGTGAAGGTTCACCGGTTGAAATCATGGTGAAGAGTTCAAACGAAGAACAAATTACAAGTTATGCTAAGAAACTCTCTAACCAAAAAGACATCGTTAGAGTTCAAACTTCAGAAGGCGTATTCACAAAGATTGAAATGCCTGATGGAAGCATGAGCGACGGAATGCTCGTCCCTGGCACAGAGACACTATTTACTGATTACAAGGGTGACACCTGGACTCGCATAGTAGTGATTGCTGATGTTGAGCCAAGAAGCCCAGCTGGCGAAGAGATGACGCTAAGTCTTCGTGAACAAACAAATGGATTCTCAGAAATTCTTGTTGGTGGTTCAGCTGCCTCATACACAGACTCACTGCTTGGAATTACAAATAATCTGCCATGGGCAGCGTTATGGATTGTTCTAACAACACTGATTCTGCTATTCCTCTTTACAGGGTCGCTACTGTTGCCAATCAAGGCTGTGCTACTAAACTTCTTGTCATTGTTTGCAACCCTTGGTTTCTTAGTTTGGGTATTCATGGATGGAAACCTCAAGTGGCTATTAGGTGACTTTGCTACCCCTGGCACGATTGATTCATCATCGATTGTGTTGGTTGCGGTTATCGCATTCGGTCTATCGATGGACTACGAGTTATTCCTGCTTTCAAGAATCAAGGAACAACATGATCTAGGTCTGAACACTACAGACTCAGTAGCTCTTGGTCTGCAGAGATCTGGTCGCATCATCACAACAGCTGCCCTAGTTCTTGCATTCTCATTCGTAGCTTTTGCAACTAGCGGTGTGAGCATTATGAAGATGCTTGGACTTGGTATTGCGTTCGCGGTGTTGATTGATGCAACCATCATTAGAGCTTTGCTTGTTCCTGCTCTTATGAAACTATTTGGAAATGCGAACTGGTATGCACCTAAGTGGATGCTGTGGATTCAGAAGAAGGTTGGCTTAGAGCACTAGTCGTCGCTCTTTAGATCTTTCTTTAGATGCTCAGCTAGTTTGCTGCTGAGTCTTAGATACTCAAGTAGTTCTGCGTCAGAGAAGATACTGAACAATTCAGACATCTTCTTCTCATGCTTAGGCATCATCTGCTTAGCCTGAGCCTCAGTCTTATCTGTGACAGAGATTAGATAAACACGCTTGTCATGAGGGCTCACCTGTCGAGTGACTAGACCTTCTTTTTCTAGAGAGTCAACCAGTCTGGTGATGGCTCTTGGGGTGACATCCAGAAGTTCTGCTGCTTCACCCATAGTCAAAGTCTTGTGTCTAACTAGCAGGGCAATCAGCATCAACTGAGGAGCTGAGCCTTTCCAACTCACATCTATGTTTCGCTCTAGCCAGCGAGAGAATAGGTGACCGAGTCGCAGAGTAACTGCGCCTCCTAGAGGTCCCCTCTTGTTCTTAGGGACCTTGTTTAGAGCATCAGCCTGACCTTCGAAGACTCTTTTGAGTTTCTCAGGCGGAGTGATACGTCCCTCTTTATCGCGCATAGGTTCTATTTTGCCTTACACACTGCCAACCAACCTCACCCTAAGAGAACTTCAGGGTAACCTTTTGATTATGTTAATGTCAGACAGAGATATCAGAAGCCAGATCGAAGCAGGCCGCATCGGCCTAGACCCATTAGAGATGAGCTTGTTACAGCCATCCAGCATGGATGTGAGATTAGACAGGTTCTTCCGTCTATTCGACAATCACAAATACGCATTCATCGATCCAGCGGTAGACCAACCAGATCTAACTAGATTGATTGAAGTTAGCGCTGATGAACCATTCATCCTGCACCCAGGTGAATTTGTTCTTGGTTCAACCTATGAGTTTGTTACCCTGCCTGATGACATTGCAGCAAGACTAGAAGGTAAGAGCTCACTAGGAAGACTAGGTCTGCTTACCCACTCAACAGCAGGATTCGTTGACCCAGGTTTCAAAGGTCACGTAACTCTAGAACTTTCCAACACAGCAACACTGCCAATCAAGCTCTACCCAGGTATGAAGATTGGTCAGCTTTGTTTCTTCCAGCTTTCAAGTGCTTCAGAAACCCCTTACGGCTCAGCTAAATACAACAGCAGATACCAAGGACAAAGAGGCCCGACTGCTTCTCGTTCATTCCTCAACTTCTATCAAACAGATGTTGGTAATGAACCTCTAGAACAAAAAGATTAAAAAAGTTAGCCGCCCTAAGGGGCGGCTTTCTTCATATTAAGAACAAATTAGCAATAAGAACCAAGGATCTCTTTTGCTTCACTAAGAGCCTTAGCTCCAGCCCTTTTCTTTGCATCTTGATCAGCAGCAAGTTCTGTAAGTAGATTGATTTCGTGACTGAAGCAAGTTGCTAACCAAGACCATGGAGCAGCAACTAGAAGTCTTTGAGCGAGAGACTTTATCTCAAGGTGATGTTTCTTTAGGTGAGTGTATTCATGCCATAGAACTGCATCCAACTGACCTTCAGTTAGAGCATCCATAGTGCCTCGAGTAATGAAGATGTATTTCTCTCCACCTAGTTTCTTAGCAAAAGCCAACCTTGGTTCCAGAGGAACAAGAATTACAGGAATGTCTTGAAATCTTCGTGACTGTCTCCCAATCGACATGAACTTGTCACTGAGCGCTCTTGCTTCGATGAGTAAAGGCTCGAACTTCATGGTCATGAGAGATATCCAAATACCGATACCTGCAACCAGCACCCATGGCAGCACGCTTACTCCAATGACCGTCACTATGGAGGAATCCCCTACTGATCCTCGAGTTAGGTAGTCATAGGTATCAAGCGCAACATAAAGAACTAAACCTATTGAGCTAAAAAGGCTCAGAAGAGTGAGAAGAACAGTTGCTACCCAGATGCGAATACCAAGATTTGGTTTCTTTCTGAACATCCCGAGCCAAGTGCCAGGGGCAACTAGAGATAAATAGAACAGCAGTGCTATGTCTAAAAGAAGTAGCATGCCAATTAGAGACACAGCCTACTTATCCTTACGCAGGCTACTCCTAAGAGCATCTTTGATTTCAGGTGAAAGAGAGTCAACAAAGTTTGCAACAACCAGAGAAGGGTTGTGTGATCCTTCTAGTAATTCAAGTAGTGAAGCAGCTGCTTGTTCATCTCGACTAAGAACTGATTCAAACACCAGTGACTTGCCATCAAGCTTTCTTCTTCTGACTTAGCACCTGATTCTTCAAGACTCCAAAGTGCATGCAGCACCTCTGCTTCAAGCTCACCATGTTTTCTAGTCATGGCTTTATTCTATCTTCTGTAGAGAAAAACCCAAACGCTGAGGGTGGACCACTAATTGATAACTGCTGGCCTTGGATGAACTCTTGTTAGTAGAGCAAGTCCAACAACCAGGATCACAATTAGACCCCAGATGCCGTAGATGGTTGTGTTACCTGTTGCACCGAGCTGAATTGCAGTCCAGATGCTTGTTGCCCAGAATGATCCTGACAAGAATGAAACAGCTCTTCCAGTGAACTGGTAAAGACCAAATACTTCACCTTCACGACCAGCTGGTGTGAAGCGAGAAACAAATGTTCTGCTTGATGCTTGAGCAGGTCCTACGAATAGACATAGAAGCAAACCGAACAACCAGTAAGCAGGCTGACCGTAGCTAGCGAATATGAATACGCAGCTACCAGCAAGGATTAGTCCAATAAGGGAAGCAATGATTACTGTTCTTGAACCGATTCTGTCATCAAGTACACCACCGATAGCGGCACCAATACCTGAAACAATGTTTGCTGCGATTCCATAGAAAATAATTGATGTTTGATCAAAGCCAAACGCTAGTGTTCCAAGCACAGCACCGAAGGTGAAGATACCTGCAAGACCATCTCTATAAACAGCACTAGAGATTAGGAACTTGAGAGTTTCAGGAGCTTGCTGACGAAGTGTGACTAGCTGACCCCAAAGCTTCTTATAGGAAGATAGAACGCTTTCCTTGGCCATAGGTTGCTTTTCAATCTCAGGAACGAAAAGCAAAAGTGGAATAGAGAAGATCAGTGTCCACACAGCAGCGAACAAGAAAATTGATCTTACGTTTAATGCATTATCAGTTGGAATACCGAACCAAGGAACATCTGGCAAGACGAAACCAATAAGAGAAATCATCAGCAGAATAATTCCCCCGACATATCCAAGAGCCCAAGCGAAACCAGAAATCTTACCTATGTTGCTTTCAGTTGTTACACCCTTCAACATTGCGTAGTAGTTAATGAATGCTGACTCTTGAACGATTGAGCCGAGTGCATAAAGAACTAGACCAAACAAGAAATACTCTGGCTTTGGCTCGACAAAGAATGAAGAAATCATGATGGCAACCAAGACCAGGGTCAGAGTTACAACCCAGAACTTTCTTCTACCGTTGACATCTGATCTGCGTCCTAGAACTGGGGCGATCAGGGCTAGAAGTACACCAGCAGTAGCTGTTGCCCATCCGATGGCCTGATCAGGGTTCTGGGCCGCTGTTGCCACAGCACTTGCCAGGTACACAGGGAAGATGAAGGTCTGCATGATGGTCGGGTAAGGCTGTTCAGCCCAGTCCCATAGCATCCATGAGAAAGTCTTTAGTTTTGAGCTCGGTTTAGTCATAGCCACTAGTTTGATGGCATTGAACGGATATTTCTTGTGGTTTTGGGTAAGTTTTCACAACGATTAGCGTTCTGTTTGCCTTGAGCGAACTTGAGTCGACTCACATCAAGTTTTCAGGTTATTTGCTTGACATAACACCTGTGATTTGTAAAACTTGAGTCAACAAGGCTCAAGTTCGAGTTTTGAGACACAAATGCTGCGGCCCAGTAAGGGCGGGCACTAATAAGGAGAACAACCACATGGCACGTGCAGTAGGTATTGACCTAGGTACAACAAACAGCGCAGTAAGCGTATTAGAAGGTGGAGAACCAACCGTTATCGCTAACGCTGAAGGTTTCCGTACAACCCCTTCGATCGTTGCATTCACAAAGGACGGCGAAGTGCTTGTCGGTGAAACCGCTAAGCGCCAGGCAGTCACAAACGTGGATCGCACCATTGCATCAGTGAAGCGTCACATGGGTACCACTTGGAACTTTGATGTTGACGGTAAGAAATACACCGCTCAAGAACTATCAGCTCGTATCTTAGGAAAGCTTAAGAGAGATGCTGAGACCTATCTAGGTGAGCCAGTAACAGATGCAGTTATTACTGTTCCTGCTTACTTCAACGACGCTGAGCGTCAAGCAACTAAAGAAGCAGGTGAGATTGCTGGTCTTAACGTTCTAAGAATTATCAACGAGCCAACAGCAGCAGCTCTTGCTTACGGTCTTGACAAGGGTAAAGAAGATGAACTCATCTTGGTATTCGACCTTGGTGGTGGAACATTCGACGTTTCACTACTTGAAGTTGGAAAAGATGATGGCTTCTCAACTATCCAGGTAAAAGCTACTTCAGGTGATAACCGCCTAGGTGGAGATGACTGGGACCAGAGACTTGTTGATCACCTAGCAAAGAAGTTCAAGGAGACAACTGGTGTTGATGTTGCTAAAGACAAGATTGCACTACAGCGTCTAAAGGAAGCAGCAGAGCAGGCTAAGAAAGAACTTTCTCAGTCAATGTCAACTAACGTTCAGCTACCATACCTATCTCTAACTGAGAATGGTCCAGCTAACTTGGACGAGACAATCACTCGTGCACAGTTCGAACAACTAACTAACGATTTGTTAGAGCGTACTCGTAAGCCATTCAACGATGTAATCAAAGAAGCAGGTGTGAAGGTCTCTGACATTGCACACGTAATTCTTGTTGGTGGTTCAACTCGTATGCCACAGGTTGCAGAACTTGTTAAGACTCTTACCGGTGGTAGAGAAGCTAACAAGGGTGTGAACCCAGATGAGGTTGTAGCAGTTGGTGCTTCACTTCAAGCTGGTGTTCTAAAGGGTGAGCGCAAAGACGTTCTCTTGATCGACGTGACTCCACTATCTCTTGGTATTGAAACCAAGGGTGGAATCATGACTAAGTTGATTGAACGTAACACTGCGATTCCAACTAAGAGATCAGAAGTTTTCACAACAGCTGATGACAACCAGCCTGCAGTTAGCATTCAGGTTTACCAGGGTGAAAGAGATTTCACAAGAGACAACAAGTCACTTGGAAACTTTGAACTAACAGGTATTGCTCCAGCACCTAGAGGTTTGCCTCAGATCGAAGTTACCTTCGACATCGATGCAAACGGTATCGTGCACGTGTCTGCTAAAGACAAGGGAACTAACAAGGAACAGTCAATGACTATTACCGGTGGTTCTTCATTGTCTAAGGAAGACATCGAGCGCATGGTTAAGGATGCTGAAGAGCACGCAGCTGAAGACAAGAAGCGTCGTGAAGAAGCAGACACTCGCAACCAGGGTGAGCAGATGGTCTACCAGATCGAGAAGTTGATCAAGGACAATGACCAGAAGCTTTCAGAAGAAGTGAAGACTGATGTGCAAGCAGATGTTGATGCTCTAAAGACTGCTCTTGCTGGAGAAGACTTCGATGCTGTGAAGTCAGCTCTTGAGAAGCTAACTGAATCACAAACTAAGTTGGGCGAAGCTATCTACGCTGCTGCTTCACAAGAAGCAGAGCAGGAAGCTCCTTCAACTGAAGACGTGGTTGATGCTGAAGTAGTCGACGAAGAAGAAGAGAAGAAGTAATGTCCGAAGAGAATGAGTCAGTGCCTAATGGCGCTGACTCACCTCAGGATCCGCTAGATGCTGAATTACAAGAACTTGTTGAAGAAACAGGTCCTATCAGCAAGGAAGCGGAGCTTCTAGCTGATTTGCAGAGACTGCAGGCTGAGTTCGTTAACTTCAAGACTCGTGTTGAACGAGATAGAGATGTTGCGCGCAATGCAGCTATCGCTGAAGTGATTAGAGCATTCCTTCCTGCATTCGATGACCTATCTCTTGCAGAAGCACACGGTGATCTCGAAGGTTCTCCATTTGCTGCGGTTCTAAACAAACTGCGTAATGGTGGAGACAAGTTTGGTCTTGTTGTGTTTGGTGAAAAGGGAGAAAAGTTTGATCCTGAAATCCACAATGCACTTATCCAGACTCCTTCAAAAGATGTAACAGAGAATGTAATTGCGGATGTAATTTCTCCGGGATACAAACTTGGTGATCGTTTGATTCGTCCAGCAATGGTTGCAGTTTTTATTCCTGAATCGGAGTAGTAACAAATGGCAAGTCAAGATTGGTTAGAGAAGGACTTCTATAAAGTTCTTGGTGTAGCTAAGGATGTTCCTGAAGCTGACCTAAAGAAGGTTTATAGAAAGCTCGCTAGGAAATATCATCCAGACTCAAATCCAGGCGACGCTAAATCTGAAGCTAAGTTCAAAGAAATCTCTGAAGCATATTCTGTTCTTTCAGATAAAGAGCAAAGAAGAGAATACGACCAGTTCAGAGCAATGGGCGGTGGAGCAAGATTCACAGCACCTGGCGGTCATGGTCAATCCAACGCGGGCTTTGAAGATGTCTTTGCAAATTTATTTGGTGGTGGCGGAAGAGGCTTCGGCGGTTTTGGCGGACCAATGCCAGGTCAAGACCTAACTGCAACAACTGAACTTCCATTTATTGATTCAGTTAATGGAACGACAATTAAGTTGAACTACGCAGGGATGGATCCAATCACGGCAAAAATACCTGCTGGTGTTTTAGATGGTCAGAAGATTAAACTTCGTGGCAAAGGCGCAGCTTCACCTAACGGTGGACCTAACGGAGATTTGATTATTACTGTTTCTGTGAAACCCCATCCGGTATTTAGTAGAGATGGAAACAACTTACGTGTAACTGTTCCAGTGACTTTTGCTGAA
>JBDLVB010000065.1:0-4704 GCA_039805005.1 Actinomycetota bacterium | reverse complement strand
CACAACCAGGGAATTGTTATTGCTAACCCAATTCCAGTTGGACTGCAGTGGGATCCAGCAGAACACGATCGTGTTCTGCAGATCGCATTCAAGGCAGCAGATGCTGCAGGTGTTCACGGTAAAGCGGTAACACCTTTCCTACTTGGATTCATTGTTGAAGAGTCAAAGGGCAGAAGCCTAGAAGTGAATCTTGATCTTGCTAGAAACAACGTGAAGCTTGCAGGACAGATTGCTACATCTTGGTCGAAAGTGAACTAGTGGAAAGAGTTCTTGTTATTGGCGATGTCATTGATGACATCATTGTTGTTCCTGAGGGACAAGTAAGAGCCAATACAGATACCAATGCACAGATCACACAAACTCTTGGTGGGTCAGCTAGCAACATGGCTAGCTGGGCCTCTCATGAAGGAGCAGAGGTAATTTTTATCGGTTGCGTTGGTTCTTCAGATGCAGATCGAGTAACTAAAGAGTTTGAAAGCTTTGGCGTTCATGCTCAGTTACAGACAAGTGAAAAATCAACCGGATCAATTGTTGTTTTAGTTGAAGGTGATTCAAGAAGCATGCTCACCGATAGGGGAGCAAATAAAGATCTATCTCTAGAAGCGCTAACTATTGAATACCTAAGTGATTTCTCTTATGTGTTTGTGTCTGGCTACACACTCTTTGGTAGATCAGAAGCAGAGATCAAGAACTTTATCTTTAGAGTTCAAGATGGTGGAGCACTACTTGCAATAGATCCTGGTTCAACTGGATACATCAAAGACTTTGGTGTTGAACTATTTAAGTCATGTGTAAATGGTGTTGACATTCTTCTGCCTAATGAAGAAGAGTTTGAACTTCTGTCTACTGAAAGCTCACACATCACAATCGTCACTAAAGGTAGTCACGGAGTTGATCTCTACATAGAAGGAATCAAAACTAATTCCTTTGAAGCAGAGAAAGTTACTGCAATAGATCCAACCGGTGCTGGTGATGCTTTCGCTGGTTCGCTAATTGCAAACCTGTCTCAAGGTGTTGAGCTTCACAGTGCAATAGCAAATGCAACAAAGACTGCTGCAAAAGCAGTTACGACTATTGGTGCCCGCCCTCAGCTTTGAATCTTTCAATAGATTCATCGATTAGACGCTGAGCTTCATCCTTACCTGCCCACTTACCAACCTTGACCCACTTGCCTGGCTCTAGATCTTTGTAGTGAGTGAAGAAGTGTTCTAGCTCGTCCTTGGTCTGCTGAGGAACATCTTTGATGTCCTGGATGTGAGCCCAACGCTTGTCCTTGACTGGAACACAAAGGATCTTCTCGTCGATGCCGCCATCGTCTTCCATAGGCAATACACCTACTGGTCTAACCTCAACGATTACACCTGGGAATAGTGGGTATTCAAGAAGAACTAGTGCGTCTAATGGGTCTCCATCGCCACCTAGGGTGTTGTCAAAGTATCCGTAGTCAACTGGATAGACAAAAGGTGTGAACAGAACGCGGTCCAGACGGACTCGGCCTGACTCGTGGTCAACCTCATATTTGTTGCGGCTTCCACGAGGAATCTCGATGATGGCGTCAATAGACATGCTTCTCCTAAATAGGCTAGTTACTACAAGAATACCGAAAGGCGACAATGTCCGAGCGAGTTAGGCTCTCCCCAGCAATGGCGGATATCCGTCGTGCTATTCGGGATGCCTGGGAGCTAGTGGGGCTAGCCAAAGGTTCAACAGTTGCAGTTGCCTGCTCCGGAGGAGCAGATTCACTAGCTTTGGCAAGTGCTGCCCTGTTTGAAGGCAATAGAGCAGAGCTCAATGTCATTGCCGTGATTGTGAATCACAATCTTCAAGAAGGTTCTAAAGAGGTTGCCTTGAAGACTCAAGACATCCTTACGGATATGGGTTATGAGCTAGTTGAAGTTGTTGATGTCGTTGTTCAACAGAACTCTTTGGGTATGGAAGCAGCTGCTAGAAATGCTCGGTATGAAGCTCTTTCAAAGTTTGCTCTGAAACACAATGCAGTATTCACAATGCTCGGTCACACTCTCGATGATCAAGCAGAGACAGTATTACTTGGTTTAGCCAGAGGATCTGGTGCTAAATCAATGGCGGGTATGCCAACTCTTTCTAATGATGGAAAGTATTTGCGACCACTTCTAAAGATCACAAGAAAAGAAACAGTTTCATATTGTGAAGATCTTGGGATTCAGTACTGGTCAGATCCACAGAATCTAGATACCAAGTTCTCAAGAGTGAAGGCAAGACTAAAGGTCTTGCCCGTCTTAGAAGAAGAGCTAGGTCCTGGCATCGCTCAAGCCCTTTCAAGAACAGCGGAGATTCTGCAGGATGACATTAGTTATCTAGAAGCCCAAGCTGATGAGGCATTCAAGGCAACTGCTAAGACAACCAACAACTCAGTGATTATCGAGACTGATGCTTTTAATGCTCTTCCTAAAGCCTTAGCCAACAGAGTTATTCATAAGAGTCTTTCCCTTATGGGAGCAGAACCTGCCAAGGTTCAAATTGATGCAGTCATGGACTTAGTAAAGAATTGGCATGGTCAAAAACCTTTGACCCTTCCCTCCGTTAGAGTAGAGCGAAAGGGCAAAGAGATTATTCTCAAGAGCACTAAAACTATGAAGCCAGGAGCATGCTAGGTGAACCTCGATAAGGTCCAAAAGGACATCACTAAGGTCTTAGTTACCGAAGAACAGATCGCTAACAGAATTGAAGAGCTAGCTCGCGAAATTGAAAACAAGTATGAGGGTAAAGACCTACTACTTGTTGGAGTTCTAAAAGGTGCAGTCATGTTCATGGCTGACATTTCAAGAGCAATTCAGTTACCTGTGACCATGGACTGGATGGCTGTTTCCTCTTATGGATCAGGAACCCAATCTTCAGGTGTTGTTCGAATCCTTAAAGACCTAGACGCAGACGTTCTAGGCAGACACGTACTTATTGTTGAAGACATCGTTGACTCAGGACTGACTCTGTCTTGGTTGATTAGCAACCTAACTGCTCGAGGAGCAGCTTCTGTTGAAGTTGTAGCTCTACTTCGCAAGCCAGAGGCTGCAAAGGTAGAAGTAGATGTTGCCTGGGTAGGTTTTGATATCCCTAACGAGTTTGTAGTTGGTTATGGCCTTGATTATGCCGAGCACTACCGCACACTCAAGGATGTAGGGGTACTGTCCCCAGCTGTTTACAGCTAAAAACGCTTTAATCTCTCTGCGAACAAGCCCCATTCGGGGTTTCCCCAAGGCAATTGGGCTTGTAGCCTATTACTTGGTCTTGTTGTATTAGGAAGGTAGGGGCTGGAGCCTCTTTTATGAAATCACGCAAACTTTTTAGAGGTCCGTTCTTCTGGATTTTCGTTGCTCTTGCTGTTCTAACCATTGGGTTGAACTCAGTAAACACAACAGGATTCACCAAGGTGGACACCTCAGTCGGTCTAGGGTTCATTGAAGCTGGATCAGCCAAATCTGTTCTAGTTATTGAGAACGAACAACGTGTTGACGTTGTCCTAACCTCAGCGGATTCAAAGTATGGCGACAAGATCCAGTTCTTCTATGTGACACCTCGTGGCACACAGGTTGCCACAGTTATTTCAGAGGCAACCATCGCAGATGGTTTCAATGATCAGGTAACCAGCACTCCTTGGTACCTATCCCTATTGTTCTCAATCTTGCCTTTCCTACTTATCTTCGGTTTGTTCTGGTTCTTGATGTCTAATGCCCAGGGTGGCAACAGCAAGGTTATGCAGTTCGGTAAGTCAAGAGCAAAGCTCTACAACAAGGACATGCCTAAAGTCACCTTTGCTGATGTTGCTGGTGTTGATGAAGCAATTGAAGAACTACAAGAAATTAAAGAATTCCTAAAGGAACCACAAAAGTTCCAGGCAGTTGGAGCAAAGATCCCTAGAGGTGTTCTTCTATACGGCCCTCCGGGAACCGGTAAGACTCTTCTTGCTAAAGCAGTTGCTGGTGAAGCTGGAGTTCCATTCTTCACAATCTCAGGTTCTGACTTTGTTGAAATGTTTGTTGGTGTTGGTGCTTCACGTGTTCGTGATCTATTCGAGCAAGCAAAGGCTGCATCTCCAGCAATTATCTTCGTAGATGAAATTGATGCTGTTGGACGTCAGCGTGGTGCTGGTGTTGGTGGCGGTAACGATGAACGCGAACAAACACTTAACCAGTTGCTAGTTGAGATGGATGGTTTTGATTCAAAGACCAACGTAATTCTTATCGCAGCAACAAACCGTCCTGATGTTCTAGACCCAGCACTTCTTCGTCCTGGTCGTTTCGACAGACAGATTGGTGTTTCAGCTCCTGACCTAATTGGTCGTGAACAGATTCTTAAAGTTCACGCTAAGGGCAAGCCAGTTGCTACCGATGTTGATCTAGCAACTGTTGCTAGAAGAACTCCTGGTTTCACCGGTGCTGATCTAGCAAACGTTTTGAATGAAGCTGCATTGCTAACTGCTCGCTTGGGTGAGAAGCAAATTACAAACTCAACTTTGGATGAGTCAATCGATCGTGTTATCGGAGGACCTGCAAAGAAGACTCGTTTGATGCAGGACTCAGAAAGATTGAACACTGCTTATCACGAAGCGGGTCACGCTCTAGTGGCAGCATCACTAAATCACAGCGACCCTGTCTCCAAGGTAACCATCTTGCCTAGAGGTAGAGCTCTTGGATACACAATGGTTCTTCCATTGGAAGATCGTTACTC
>JBDLVB010000064.1:0-4758 GCA_039805005.1 Actinomycetota bacterium | reverse complement strand
TGAGATACGTTCAGCCGGAACATCTTTATCAACTGAATCACTTTCAGCGGGTGCAAGCATGTGTCTAACTGCCCAAGTAAACAGAGCAAGACAGATAACAGGCATCAAGAACATCTGAAGCTTTAGTGGAGTGAAAGCTGCGATGATTCCTGACACGGCTGCTGATGCTGCTGCTCCAACACTCCATGCACCGTGGAAACTTCCTAGTAAGACTTTGCCGATTCTCTTCTGGAACATAACTGCTTGAGAGTTCAGAGCAATGTTGAAGACGCTAATTGTGAAGGAGAGCATGAAGTTCAAGACAAGGAACAGCCACCACTGAGTTGGGTATGGCATTGCCATGAGAATGGCAACAAAGGCAAAGCTTGAATACTTGATGATTGGGGTAGTTCCGAATCGAATGACAAGTCTGCTTGTGAAGATTAGAGGAACGAGAGATCCAGCACCGCTGAAGCCAATGATTGCTCCCCATAGTTCCTTAGACACAGCTAGGTTCTCAATGAACTCTGGGATACGAGGCATCCAGGACAGGGTTGCGAAGCCTTGGGTGAAGAAGGTAACCATCAGAGCAAACTGAGCAGTTTTAGCTCTGCTGTCTGAGATTCCTGTGGCCTTGCTCATCCTTAGTCGTTCTTGAATGCAGCGTCTAGGAAGTCTTCCCGTTCAACGAGCTTCACTCGCTCACGATCCTGAGCTGCTCCTAGAGCCTTCTCTGTTGCATCAATCTTGAGCCATTCAGGCCAACCTAGGAACTGAACACCCTTTGACTTCAGTAGGGCAACAACATCATCTTCATCAGCATGAGCTGGCTGCCACCAGGTGTTCTTGTCTTCAATCACACAGGCGATAGTTTCCATAGCATCGCTCTTAGTGTGACCAATAAGTCCAATAGGTCCACGCTTGATCCAACCGGTTGCATAAACACCAGGGATGTGTTCACCGTTCTCATCTAATACTCGACCTGCAGCATTAGTAATAACTCCAGCCTTGTGATCAAAAGGAATTGAATCCAACTCTGAACCAAAGTAACCAATAGCTCGGTAAACAGCTTGAACTGGGAACTCTCTGATTTCACCAGTCCCGGTAACACCACCTGTACCATCTAGTTCAGTTCTTTCAATTCTCAGACCAGTAACTTTTCCATCTTCACCAAGAATTTCTTTAGGTGAACTAAAGAAATGCAGGTGAAGCCTCTTTGTCGCTCCAGTTAGTTCTGTCCCTCTAATACCTTCAAGGGTGTTAACCATGACTCGAGTCTGGTTGTTGGTATCGATAGCTTCTTGAGAACCTGCATCGTATTTGAAGTCTTCGTCATAGACGATGGTGTCAACACCTTCGATGTGACATGCTTCACGAAGTTCAAGTGGTGTGAACTTAACCTGAGCAGGACCACGTCTACCAAAGACGTGAACATCGGTAACAGGAGATGCAAGGAGTCCTTGATAAACATTGTCAGGAATATCTGTTGATAGCAGATCTTCTGGTTGCTTGGCCAAGATACGTGCAACATCTAGTGCTACGTTTCCATTTCCTAAAACAGCAACTTCCTTGGCATGTAGTGGCCAAGTTCTTGGGAAGTCAGGATGAGCGTCATACCAGTTCACAAAGTCAGCAGCTCCATAGCTACCATCAAGTTCAACACCAGGAATATTTAGTGCTGCATCTTTGATTGCACCGGTTGAGAAGATAACTGCGTTGTAGTGACTCTTTAGTTCATCAAGAGTGATGTCAGTTCCATACTTTACGTTTCCAAAGAAACGAATGTCTCCTCTATCTAGTACTTCATAGAGTGCTCTAATGATTCCCTTGATACGTGGGTGATCAGGAGCAACTCCATAGCGAACTAGACCATATGGAGCAGGTAGTAAATCAAATAGGTCGATGCTCACATCAAAGTCTCTTTCAGCTTTGATGATTAGATCCGCAGCATAAATACCGGCAGGGCCGGCACCAACGATTGCTAAACGCATTTTGTTCAAGTTAGATCAAATCCTTTTACTGGTTACGGTCAACAACAGCCTCAGCGAATACTCGCAGAGCATCTTTGACCGGTGAATCTGGCAGTGGAGCTAGAGCTGCAACAGCATCTGTTGCCCAGGTCTTTGCAAGCTGATAAGCCTCTTCAAGGGCTGGGTGCTCTCTAAGTTTGCTAACCGCTAGGGCTAGCTGGGCATCGTCTTCAAGGCCCGCATCAATTATCTCAATTAGTTCCCTAGCCGAAGGGTCAGTGGCCGCATGTGCTCTAAGTAGCAGGGTAGGCATGGTTGGTACGCCTGCTCTAAGGTCTGTGCCAGGGGTCTTGCCCGAGTCATCAGAGACGATGTCAATCACGTCGTCAATGAGCTGGAAGGCAACGCCTACCTTCTCACCATAGATACGCATTGGTTCTCTGTATTCGTCTGGAGCATCTCCATAGACAACACCTAGCTCAGCACTGGCTGCAATTAGTGAGCCTGTTTTATCTGCAAGAACCTGAATGTAGTGAGCAATCGGATCTTCATTTTCTTGAGGACCCATAGTTTCATGAAGTTGCCCTAGACAAAGTCTTTCGAATGTGTCTGCTTGTAGTGAAAGAGCTTTACCACCTAGACGGCTAACAATCTGTGATGCTCTTGCAAACAGAAGATCTCCGGTCAAGATAGCTACGCTGTTACCCCAAACTTCATGAGCGGTTGGAACACCTCTGCGCATCGGAGCTCTATCCATGACGTCATCGTGATACAAAGTTGCAAGGTGAGTTAGCTCCACTACAACAGCTGCTTTAGTTACTTCATCTTTAGTGTCATCGCCTAGAGCAGCACCAAGAAGAACTAGAACAGGACGTAGTCTCTTGCCACCTGCTTCGAGTAGATGTCTTGAAGTTACATTGGCTACTGGGTCAGTATGGGTAACTGCCTCTAGTAGTTGTACTTCTACTTGTTCTAGCCCTGACTGAATCTTCTTCAGGAGAGCTTTGTCCACTACTTTACGAAGCTGTGGCGGTAGAACTATTTTGTTCATTTAGTCGCTTTCTTAGCGCTGTGGATGGCAACGATTCCCAAACTTGAATTCTTATATTTTGCTTCTATAAATCCAGCTTCAACTAACCACTGAACTAATACTTCTTGCTTAGGCCAAGCTGCAATTGATTCTGAAAGGTAGTCGTAAGCACCTTTGTTCTTAGCCAAGATTCTGCTTAGAGTTGGCAGGATGTTGGCAAGGTACCAGCGATAGAGAGAACCGATAACAGGAGTCTTGACGTGAGAGAACTCGCAGATAACTACTACCCCACCTGGCTTTAGAACTCTGAGCATTTCAGAAAGTGCCTTCTTAGGATCAACAACGTTTCTAAGGCCAAAAGAAATTGTTACTGCATCTACTGTTGCATCAGCGAAAGGCAACTTAGTGGCATCAGCAAATACGAATTCAAGATTTGGGTGACGCTTTCTTCCAACAGCTAGCATTCCCTCGCTGAAGTCACTGGCGATTACTTTTACCCCAGGCTTAGCAAACACAACAGATGAGGATCCTGTTCCAGCAGCTAGATCTAGAACTGTTTGACCTGCTTGAGGATTGATGGTTTTTAGTACTTGTCTACGCCAAATACGGTCTTGGCCGAAGGAAAGGAGGTCATTTGTGCGGTCGTAACTCTCAGCAACCGAATCAAACATGGCTGCGACTTCTGCCGGCTTTTTCGCCATATCTGCTTTATTCACAGGCTAAGTCTAATCTTTGCCTGAGGGACTATCTACTGCTCAGCAGCCTTTAGGTAGCGTAATTTGCGTCTTCTGCTTCTAACAGTGTTTATTCCTGTTACTGCGGATAGACCAACCGCAGTTGCTGCTAGTCCTAGACCTAGGAATCTAGCTCCATCGAAGAATTCATCGGCTGGCGTTGCTGTTGAGAGGGTCAGTGATTCAACCGGGATTGCTGCATGGCCATATGGGTCAAGAGTTGATGAGCTATTTCCCCCAACGATTTCTAGCTTTGCGTTGTCTGAATTCACTAAACCTGTTACAGATCCATCTTCAGACTGGATGGTTGGCAATACATAGATGTTTGGATCTCTCGGCTGACCCATTCTCATGACTGTTGGCGGAATCAGGATGCCCGAGAACTCTTTGTGGATTCTTTCAATCTCAGAGTGGACTTTGTCTACCTCTGGGGCTTCGCCTGTGTCTAGCAGTTCAATCTGAACATCGATGTGGTCATCGGTTTCTGCAGCGAAGGAGGCCATTGGAACTGAAATAGCGACTAGCAGTGCTGCTGTTGCAGCAGTATTTAGAACTTTCCGCACTTGGCACTCCCTTCGCTGTTTTAGACTTCAAGTGACCTGTATTTAGGATATCCCAGTAAAAAGAGTGCCTCTTAGGCTCGCTGGGAAGTTCACAGAAAACATACAGAACTAGGTTTGGGAAGAATTCGTTGACTCTAAAGGTGCATTCAAGGCTTATTACAGCCGCTGAATTGGGGCTATCCCCTGAGCACACCTTTGCAGATCTTCTAGGCTCTAACAGCTCTGCCTTTATCTATGAAAAGCAGGGGCTTATTGGCTGGGGTGAAGCCCTGAGGCTAGAAGCCACTGGCCCTAACCGCATTCTGGAGCTAGAAGGCTCATGGCAAGAAGTCGTCGCTTCATCTGAGGTCTCAGATGAAGTGAACCTTTCAGGTTCTGGTCTTGTGTCCTTCGGAACCATGGCCTTCTCTGATCACAGTCAGACCAAGAGCGTTCTAGTTGTTCCTCAAGTCATTGTTGGTAAATCAGGGGACAGCCTTTGG
>JBDLVB010000063.1:0-8111 GCA_039805005.1 Actinomycetota bacterium | reverse complement strand
ACAAAGCTTTGAACACCATTGCTTGTTGCTGTGTCAAGAATGTTGGCAAGGTTCAGTCTTGATCTAGACATTGTGATTCCAGCGTTGATGTCATTTGAGTTCAAAGCAACAATCAATCTGTTGTCTGTGTCTGGAGCAAAACGCTTTGAAGCTTCTTCTAGCCACTGTTCACTCATCTGAGCTGTTGTTACCTCAGGAGTCGGCAGGACATAGAAGTCGATTCTTGGGTAGTCGCTTTGAGTTTTGGCAATTACTCGACCAACCCAACCTAGGCCTTTAGGGTCGCCACCTGCACCAACTATGTCGTCACCAATGATGACAACTCGAATGTTACGACGTGGCTCTTCCATCTTTAGCTAAATGCTCTCTCGACTAGGTCTGCTTGTTCAACGGCGTGACGCTTAGCTGAACCAGTTGCAGGAGAAGCGCTTGCAGGTCGTGAAACAAGCTGGGCTACCTGACCGTTCATGTACTTAGGTAGGAATAGGCCAATGTATGTCCAAGGACCCTGGTTAGCAGGTTCATCCTGAACCCAGAACAGTTCTGCACCTGGGTACTGAGCATAAACAGCCTTGATTTCATCAACTGGAGTTGGGTAAAGCTGTTCAACACGAACGATAGCTGTGTGCTGGTCGTTACGCTTTTCAGCTTCAGCCAGTAGATCCCAGTAGATCTTGCCTGAACAGAAGAGAACTCTCTTCACGTTTGACTTGTTTAGTCCACGCTCATCATCAATCACCGGCTGGAATGAACCAGTAGTGAAGTCTTCAACCTTTGAAGATGCTGCTTTTAGGCGAAGCATTGACTTAGGTGTGAATACGATTAGAGGTCTTCTCGGTCTTGCATATGCTTGACGACGAAGAAGGTGGAAGTGGTTTGCAGGAGTTGATGGCTGCGCAACAGTCATGTTGTTCTCCGCAGATAACTGCAAGTATCTTTCAATACGAGCTGAAGAGTGATCTGGTCCCTGACCTTCATAGCCGTGAGGAAGAAGTAGAACTAGTGAAGAGTGCTGACCCCACTTCTGTTCTGCTGAAGAGATGAACTCATCCAAGATTGTCTGAGCACCGTTAGCGAAGTCACCGAACTGTGCTTCCCAAAGAACCAAGGCATCTTTACGCTCCACTGAGTATCCGTATTCGAATCCCATTGCAGCGTATTCGCTCAATAGTGAGTCGTAGATGTAGAACTTGGATTGATTCTCTGAAAGGTTTCTCAGTGGAATCCACTCTTGACCATTCTCACGATCGTGGAAGACAGCGTGACGTTGAACGAATGTTCCACGTCTGGTGTCTTGACCTGACATACGAACGTTTACGCCTTCAACAAGAAGTGAACCAAGAGCAAGGAGTTCTCCGAAGCCCCAGTCAATGCCACCTTCTCTAGACATCTCAACACGCTTAGCAAGTAGCTGTTGAAGTTTAGGGTGAACATTGAATGCAGGTGGAATGTTGCTGTGGGCAGCACCAATTAGTTCAACGACGTCTCTAGCAATCTTTGTCTCGTGGTTGATCTCTGGGTGATCGCTAGCAGTAGTACCAATACCCTGTGGTCTTGAAACAAGTTCAATTGGCTGAGCCATAGCTTCGTGAACATCAGTGAAGGCCTTCTCAAGCTTTGCCTGAAGGTCTGCGTTTGATTGCTCAAACTCTTCACGAGTGATGTCACCACGACCAACTAGAGACTCTAAGTAAAGAGTTCTAACTGAACGCTTAGCTTCAATCAAGTTATACATAAGAGGCTGAGTCATTGAAGGGTCATCACCTTCGTTGTGTCCACGGCGACGGTAACAAACAAGGTCAATGACAGCATCCTTACCGAATGTTTGACGGTAGTCGAAAGCTAGCTGAGCGACTCTGAATACTGCTTCTGGGTCATCTCCGTTTACGTGGAAGATTGGAACCTGGATTCCCTTAGCAATGTCTGTTGCATAAACAGTTGAACGAGACATGTTTGGTGGAGTAGTGAAACCAACCTGGTTGTTGATCACGATGTGTACTGTTCCACCAGTTCTGTAACCTCTTAGGTTCATCATGTTTAGAGTTTCTGGAACAACACCTTGACCTGCGAACGCAGCGTCACCGTGAATCAAGATCGGAAGCACTGGGTACTCTTCAGGAGACTTGTTGATACGGTCAAGCTTTGCTCGAACGATACCTTCAAGTACTGGGTTCACTGCTTCTAGGTGCGAAGGGTTAGCAGCAAGGTAAACCTTTGTGGTGTTACCGCTTGCACTTGTAAAGACACCTGATGTTCCAAGGTGGTACTTCACATCTCCAGAACCTTGGACTGTCTTCACATCAGTGTTGCCTTCGAACTCTCTGAAGACTTGACCATAGGTCTTACCAGCGATGTTGGTTAGAACGTTCAGACGACCTCTGTGTGCCATACCAATGGCAACTTCATCTAAGTGGTGATCTGCTGCTGCCTGCAAGATTGCATCTAGTGCAGCAATGGTTGATTCTCCACCTTCAAGGCTGAAACGCTTCTGTCCTACGAATTTGGTTTGTAGGAAGGTTTCAAAAGCTTCTGCTTCGTTTAGTTTCTCAAGAATACGAAGCTGAGCTTCTCTAGAAGGCTTCACGTAAGGAACCTCTAGGCGTTCTTGCATCCACTTGCGCTCTGCAGGGCTGTGGATGTGCATGTATTCAACACCGACTGTTCGGCAGTATGAATCACGAAGAATCTTTAGAACATCTCTAACCATCATCTTCGGCTTACCGCCAAAGCCACCGGTCTTATATGTTCTGTCTAGGTCCCAGAGGCTTAGACCATGAGTTAGAACATCAAGGTCAGGGTGTGATCGCTGCTTGTATTCAAGTGGATCAATGTCAGCCATTAGGTGTCCGCGAACTCTGTATGCGTTGATTAGTTCCTGAACGCGAGTTTCTTTGCTGCGGCTATCTAGATCTGTGCTTTCAAAGTCAGTTGCCCAACGAATTGGTTCGTAAGGAATACGAAGGTCAGCAAAGATTTCATCGTAGAAACCACGTTCACCAAGAAGCAGTTCGTTGATCTTTCTTAGGAACTCTCCTGAACCTGCACCTTGGATAACTCTGTGGTCATAGGTAGAGGTAAGAGTGATTACCTTGCTAACACCAATCTTGGCTAGGTGCTCTTCGCTCATACCCTGGAATTCAGCAGGGTAGTCCAAAGCTCCTGCTCCAACGATGCAACCCTGACCCTTAGTAAGTCTTGGCACAGAGTGAACTGTTCCAATTCCACCAGGGTTGGTTAGAGAAACAGTTGTTCCAGCAAAATCTTCTGCTGTTAGCTTGTTGTCTCTTGCTCGCTTAACTAGATCTTCGTAAGCGTTCAGATAAGTAGCAAAGTTAAGTCTTTGAGCCTTCTTGATGTTAGGAACTAGAAGTGCTCTGGTTCCATCTGGCTTTGGAATATCAATTGCAAGACCGAAGTTGATGTTTGCAGGAGAAACTGCAGCTGGCTTGCCATCGATCTCTTCGTAGTAAACGTTTTGTGATGGGAATTCTTTTAGTGCTCTAACAATTGCGTAACCGATGATGTGTGTGAAAGATACTTTTCCACCACGAGTTCTACCTAGATGAGAGTTAATGACAATTCTGTTGTCGATTAGAAGCTTGGCTGGAATTGCTCTAACGCTTGTTGCGGTTGGAATAGTAAGGGATGCGTCCATGTTGGCAGCCAAGGTCTTTGACATACCTTTAAGAATGTTGACCTGGTCTTCTGCTTCTTCATGAACTTCAGATGTGTCAACGGTTGGAGCCTGAGCTGGGATTGGTTGAGCCTGAGGTTCAACACGTGTTGTCTTAGCAACCAGTGGAAGCGATCCAGTGGCGGTGCTAACTGCAGCTGGAGTCATTGGAACCACAGGGGCAGAAGTAATTGGTGTCACCGGTGCAGCTTGCTGGTTACCCTGCTTTAGCTGGTGGTAGCGCTCAAGGATTGGCTGCCACTCTTTATCAATAGAGTCTGGATTGATGAGCCATTGGCTATACATTTCATCGACTAACCACTCGTTAGCACCGAATTCTTGACCAGATTGTGAGTTGTCGTTGGACAACGGATCACCTCTTACTTTCACGGAAACTTGCCTTCCAAGCCTACCAAGCCTAGAAAGGTTGGATATTCAGGGTTATCCCCATCTAGAGGGATAAATGGATGGTCTTGTATGCTTTAAGGGCTATGGATTATGACCCCTACCCTTCTTATACAGAAGTCTTCCCCCTATGACCGAGTGGTATTTACTGGCATTGGGTGTAGTCCTCACTATTGGCACAGGTTTCTTTGTTGCCAGTGAGTTTTCGCTCATCAACCTTGAGAGAACCGAACTAGAGCGTCGTCGGGATCAGGGGGAGCGTGGGCTTTCACCAAGCATTAGAGCCCTAAAGCGCTCCAGCACACATCTTTCTAGTGCTCAAATCGGTATTACGGTGACCACAATGCTCACCGGTTTCCTAGCTGAGCCATCACTTGCCAAACTTCTTGAGCCATCCTTAGCTTTCTTGAACTTAGAGGAGAGCACTTTAGAAGGAATCACAATTGCTCTGTCATTGGTGCTGGCAACTGTTTTCTCCTTCCTTGTTGGAGAGCTAATTCCTAAGAACCTAGTGAACAGCACCGGAAACGCAATTGTTAGATCCCTTGGTATTGAACCTAAAGAAGAGTTGAGTTCTTCTAGAACTGCTGAAGAACTTAGTTCCCTGGTGCAAAGATCTGCAAGCCTGGGTGCCCTTGAACAGAGAACAGCAGATCTAATCTCAAAGACTCTTGAACTATCCCAACTAACTGCTGCTGAAGTAATGACACCTCGTACCAAGTTGACCTCTTTAGATGCATCGGCAACGGTTCAAGATGTTATTTCCCTTTCACATAGTTCAGGTTTCTCAAGATTCCCGGTATTCACTGGTTCAACAGATGATGTTGATGGCATTGTTCACGTAAAAGCTGCAGCATCAGTTCCTAGGGAAAAGCGTTCAACTGTTCCAGCGACCGCTTTGATGGTGGAACCATTTAGAGTTCCTGAAACTATGTCGCTTGAGAAGTTGATGGGTGTTTTGAGATCTCACGGTCTTCAGCTTGCAATTGTTGTTGATGAGTATGGCGGCACAGCAGGAATTGTGACCCTTGAAGATTTGATTGAAGAACTTGTTGGTGAACTCGGCGATGAGCACGACAGAGCGAAGTTGGAAATTACTGGTGGGAAAGATCAGTCTTATTCTTTCCCTGGCATGTATAGACCTGATGAGCTTTTAGAAAAGCTTGCTATCAAAGTTCCTGAAGATGGCTCTTACGAAACAGTTGCTGGTTATCTAATGGCAAGACTGGGTCGCGTTGCTGCTGTTGGCGATGAAGTAGAGATTGATGGCGGAGTGTTAAGAGTCGAACGTATGGATGGTCGACGCGTAGACCGCATTCGATTCATTCCAGAAGTTCTAGTCCCTGAGGCGGGTGAAAAGAATGAATGATCCAGTGATGGCCTTATTTGCATTTATCGGCTTGCTTGGTGCTAGCGCTTTCTTTGTGGCAGCTGAGTTTGCTATCTTCTCCGCTAGAAGGGCACAGATTGAACCAAGAGCTGAAGCAGGCTCTAAGCCAGCACAGCTAACAATCAAGGGCATGGAAAATGTGAGCCTTATCGTTGCAACCTGTCAGCTTGGAATTACAATTTCTGCGCTATTGATTCTTACCGTGGTGGAACCTAGCGTTCAGCAACTTCTAAAGAGCCCTCTTTATGCACTTGGTCTAGGTCAAGATGCTGCCTATGCAACATCATTCGTTATTGCCCTGGCAGTAGTTACCTTCTTGCACGTTCTCCTTGGAGAGATGGTTCCTAAGAACATCGCTTTCTCTATTCCTGAGCGAGCTGCTCTGGTTCTAGTGCCAATTGTTTACGGTGTTTCTTTGTTCCTGAAGCCAGTGGTTTCTGTCTTGAATGGCATCGCTAACGCTGTCCTCAAGGTGTTTGGAGTGAAGGCTGTGAACGAGGCAAACAGTGCATACACCTTGGATCAGGTGGAAAACATTGTTGAACACTCAACTCGTGAAGGTGTTCTAATTGATGCCACCGGTGCTATCGGAAACACATTTGAATTCACTGACAAGAAGGTCCAAGACATTCTTGTTCCAATTGAAAACCTCATCACCTTCACACTTGATGTCACACCTAGAGAGATTGAGCAAGCTGTTGCTAAGCACGGCTTCAGTCGCTACATCATTCGAAATGACTCAGGTGAGATCGAAGGGTATCTTCACCTCAAGGATGTTATTGACAGCGATGAAGAAGAAGCCGATCAACCAGTCCAACGCAAACTTCTAAGAACTGTGAAGTCAATTGGTGGAACTGTTGAACTAGAGGATGCCCTTGCTCTAATGAAGAGAGACAGACAACACCTGATGGCTAACTTCAATGACGAGGGCAAAGTTGTTGGTGTGCTTTTCCTTGAAGACATTCTTGAAGAACTTGTTGGTGAAGTTCAAGACGCCACTAGACGTGACTAAGCAGGATATGTTCCTCTGATGTATTGGTTAGGCCAGTAGTCAATCTCAACACCTAGTTCATGAGCTGCTCTAAGTGGCCAGTATGGATCTCTTAGTGAGAGTCTTCCAATCATGATGATTTCAACATCTGTAGTCTTCAAGATCTCTTCTGCCTGTTTTGAGTCAGTGATTAGACCAACCGCTGCTACCGGTGAAGAAACTTCTTCAGCAACGTCATTAGCCATTGGCACCTGATAGCCAGGACCAAAAGGAATCTTTACTCCAAGAATCAGTCCGCCACTTGAGATATCAAATACATCTGCGCCTTCTGCTTCACAAAGTTTTGCAACTTCAGCACAGTGTTCAACGGTGAAGCCATCTTCTCTATAGTCAGTCGCTGAGAACCTCACAATGATTGGCACACCGTCGCCAATAGCAGCTCTAATACCTTTCACAATTTCCAGCAGGTAGTTCGCTCTCTTTTCAAGAGAACCACCAAACTCATCGGTTCTTTGATTAGTAATAGGGGAGAGGAACTGGTGAACAAGATAGCCGTGAGCAGCGTGAATCTCAATCACATCAAAACCAGCAGCAATTGATCTAACTGCTGCATCTATCCAATCTTGGATAGATGCGTAAACCTCTTCTGTAGTTAGCTCATGAGGAGGGTTGCAATCAGGAAAAGCTTCGCTAGTTGATGAAACTGGTACCCAACCACCATCTTCAATAGCAACAGCGCCTTGGCCTGACCAGGTTCTGTAGTTGCTGGCTTTTCTACCAGCGTGAGCTAATTGGATTGCTGAAAGTGATCCATGTTCTCTGATGAAGTCTGTGACATCTCGCCAAGCCTTAGCTTGCTCGTCATTCCAAATACCTGTGTCCCAAGGACTAATGCGTCCTTCAGGGCTAACTGCAGTTGCCTCACACATCACTAGACCTGCGCCACCTACTGCTCTAGAGCCAAGATGAACAACATGCCAAGAAGATGGCATTCCATCTCTGTTTTCGCAGGAGTACTGACACATTGGGGCAATCCAGATACGGTTACGAGAAGTTTTGCCTCGGATTGTTAGAGGTTCAAATAGCTTGGTCATAGCCCCAGCCTAGTCAAGCCTTCTTTGCTTGACGCCTAGACTTGCGAAAGGGACAACTTCTAGGAGCAGGGCTTTGAAAACAATTAGTTTGCAACAGCTTAAGACTCTGCCAACAAAGTTTTGGTTTGTACTTTTTGTAGCTCTAGCTGCCCAGATTTCATTGATATGGGTTGGCACTTCCAGCGGTGATCCTTATAGCGATGTTCGCTACACATACTCAGCTTGGGCTAACTCATTTCTTCAGAACGGCAGCATCCTAGGCATCAACGAACCTTGGGTTTACCCATACATCGCAAACATTGCTGTGCTACTTCCAGAATGGATTTGGCCTTCGGACTACATGACTGGGTGGTTCATCCTTGCGGTGAATGTGAACATGCTCTTGATTGCTTACCTGCTTGGTTGGGGTAAACAGATGGAAAGAGTAAAGGGAGCTTGGTTCCTTATTGCTTGTATCTTCCTCACCGGTCCTGTTGCCATGGGGCGCTTGGAAGTGTTCAGTCTTGCCCTCACCGTTCTGGCAGTGATTTCTTATCTAAAAACTAGAGAATCTTTATC
>JBDLVB010000062.1:0-4854 GCA_039805005.1 Actinomycetota bacterium | reverse complement strand
CTTGGCTAGACCTGCTGCCTCACCCAACACAGCAGGAACTGTGAGCCCACCCATACCATTTGCTGCATCAACAACAACCTTCATTGGCTTCACATTAGATAGATCAACCAAGGTTCTTAGATAAGCCGCGTACTCAACCAAAACATCTTTTTTGATGTAGGTACCTGGGGTAGAGACTTCTTCAATGCCTTCAGCTAGAAATACTTTTGCTCTATCTCTAATTCCTGCAAGTCCAGTGTCTAGAGAAATACCTCGGGCACCTGCTCTTGAGAATTTAATTCCGTTGTAGCTTGCTGGGTTATGGCTGGCTGTGAACATCGCAGCAGCAAGATCCATCTGACCCGAAGCAAAATAAGACTCATCCGTTGAACAAAGTCCAATAGAAATTACATTCGCACCGCGAGCTCTTGCTCCTCTGGAGAAGGCTTGCTCGAATAGCGGAGAAGAGTCACGCATGTCATGTCCAACAACAACTGACTTACCGGCAAGTTCTAGTTCATCAACAAAACCTGCGGCTAACGCTTCGACTACGTCTTCGGTTAGATCAATGTTTACTAAGCCACGCACATCGTAGGTTTTGACCATTGCGTCCCAATTGACTGTCATAAGAGGCCCTTCTGCTCAACAAACTAAAGAATACAATGTCCCCATGAGCTTAAGACCTAGAGCGAGAGACCGCCACGGCCGTGGCATACGCCACTCACTCTCTGGAGCCCAATACAAAACAGGCGGCTCAGGGCTTGATTCTTTCGCCTCAATAGTCAGCACAACCTGTGAATACCTAAGAGAACGCTGGCCTGAAGAGCTAGGTGATCTCCACTATCGAATTCAGGATGCCCCTGTTCTTGGAGAAAACTCAACGTTTGTGAAGCGCTGGTCAGTAAGACCTGAATCCAAGACAATCATCATTTATAGGCTGCCAATCCTCAGATTGAATCAAGGTCAGAGCAATAACCCGACTGAGGAACGTGTTCGCATTGAACACCATGTGTTTGAGGCTGCTGCTGAACTAATTGGCAAAGAGCCTTGGGAACTTATCTTTGGTGATGACGAATAGTTAGTGAACGCTAACTTTCACTTGTCCAGAGATGTTCTTGTCATCAAGAACTGGCAAAACACCGATACGACCATCAACGTCAATAACTAGATTTGCAAACACTTGTTGATCACTTGGAATAACTCCCATTGAAAGACCAGGCGTTGCTCTAATAACTTCAGTTGAAGAAGCACCAATTGTTCGCTTGATAGTTTCCCCGCCAATCTTGATAGAGATGTTGGTTGGCTTATCACTTGGGTTGGTAACCGATAGTTTGCTAATCCCTGCTTTAGGAACAGCGATGTATCTAGGTGTTGTGAATCCTTCGGCTGGGTTTATCCATGAGAAATCTGTGTAGGCATCTGCCCCAGTCTTACTTCTAACAAGGCGAACACTCGAATGCACTGGAACATCTGAATCCAGAATTCCGAAGTAGTCGCCATCAGCTAAACCAGAAATTGGGAAGTCTGTTACCTTTCCTGCAATTGCTGTCACAGACAGAACTGTTCCAAATGTTTCTGAGGTAGTTCCTAAAACTTGGAAAGTGATGGTTGCATCTTTGCTGCCAGGCACAAACACTCTAAGAGCCTGTTCAATATCTGAGTACTTATCGGAAGCGGACTTGAACTTAGCGCTGTAAGCAGATCCTCTAATCAGAAGACCTGGAATCACTGATTGAGTGCTTGCTTGAGGTGCAGGTGAAACATAGTCTGCTCCAGAAGCACTGTTGCCTCGAATGGCTTTCTGCTGAATAAAGGCAGTTATCGAACCACCTCTACTGACTACGTGAACAGCCAATGACTCTGCTCGAAGAACAAAAGAAGAAATAGGTAGGACTGTTGTTTTTCCAGCACGCACGGCGATTCCGGTTAGACCAGCACTCAGAGAGGTTCCGTTCTCTGAGAAGATCTCTAGGTCAATTGTTGAATCAATGCTGGTTGGGTTTGAAAGAACCAGAAGTGCTTCTCTACCAACTGCTGTGGAACCACCAACCAACCAGAACTCACTTTGCGGTCTAAGGCAAGGAGCAGCCAGCAAACCCTTTATTGTCTTCTGGGAAGCAAGCTGAATTTGGTTTGCTGATAAGAGTTCAGAACCTTGAGGAGTCTTCCCTGTTTCGTCTAGAACTACGAATGAGGATTCATCACTGATTCTCTTGAACAGGTCTTGCCTCACTCCAAACCCAGTTACAGCCTTAGCTGAATAGCCCTTGAGTGAAGTGTCAGTCTTTCCTGAATAGGTCAATGAAGAACTAGCGGTAGCAATTCTCTTGAAACTTGAAACCGAAGTCTGGTTCTTACCGCCAGGCACAAAGGTAGGACCAGCACAACTTACTTGTAAATCCTTGGCACTAACATCAAGCACCTGAGGTGTGACAACCGGTGTGCTTAGAAGTGCCATCGGTGTTCCATAAACAACTGCGGCAGTTGCCACACCAGCAACAAGTAGGAAGCGAATGACTCTAATAACCATTACTGCTCCTCCTCAACCTGAAAACTGTCTTCATTTGCTGCTTCAATATCAGTTCTGGATTTTCTGCCACGAGATGTTGGCAGAGCGAGTAGAACATAACCGAAGAGTATGCCTAGCTGAACAGACTTAGTGATTGACCAATAGGTTTGGTTGTCTTTTACCTCAAATGTGTCGCTAGCTTTTACTCTCCATAGTTGACCGAATTCAGTCTTACCGACCTGATCTAGTTCCACTACTGAGTTCAAGCTAACTGCAAGATCAGAGTTTCCTTCGGCTTCAGTGACCAAGAGATAGCCGATGCCTGCTTCTTTCAGAGCAGGGTTCAAATCCTTGCCATTGGCTGAAACTAGGTTGGAAACAAGTTCAGAAATAGAGCTCTTGAGAGTATCGCTTGTGAGGTTGCTGACATTCTGAGAACTGAATCTGTAGGCAGTGGAAACCGAATCAAGCCTTAGCCCATTAGGTCTGATGATTTCTGCTCTGAATTCTTGATTCTCTGCCGCACCAATATTTGAAATAACCAAAAGACGTAGATCATTTCCAGCCTTGGCCTCAGCCTCAAAAATCGCTGGAAGATTTCTGGTTTCTCCGAAAGAAACTTTGGCTGGTGTCAGTGCAGAGCTAACTGCCAAAGGCACTAGCCCACCGACTACGGCAATAGATACAAGAACTCTTCTCAAGCCAACTCGAGTAAGCGAATCAAGCCAAATGCCAGTTGCTGCAATCACAGCAATCACTGTGAGCATCACTAACGGAGTTGGACTTGCAAACACTTGGCTTGAAGAGTCGAGGAATATTGATCCCGTTCCTCCTCCTGTGAATGGGATGCCTTGAATGAACCAGAGGCTTGCCATGGACAAGAGAGCAATTAGCCAAAAACCAAATACACCCTTCGCTTTTGCCAAGAGAGCCAATAGGCCAAACGCAAGTAACCCTATTGCTGCCCAGCCAAGAATCTGGTCATTACCCATAAGAGCGTCAAGCAAATTCTTTTGCTTACTGGAATAAGAAATGGTTGGGTCAGCCAATACCGCTACAGGATTTTGGTTGATAAAGGCTTGGTGAACAACGTAAGGAAAGACAAGGGCCGAGGCTGGCAAAACAATTACAGCTGTAATCGCAAATCTTCCTCTGGATAGGACTGCGTAAACAATCGCCAGAATTACAAGCATTGGCAAAGCACTCGGAGCACTTGCCGCAGCCACTGCAAACAGCAAGGAACTAGCTGCAATCCAAGACCAAGTCTGGGCATTTGATCTAACTGAACTCGCAATACCAAAGCGGCCTGCTCTAGCTAGAGAGAAAAGTAGCCAAGGCAATGTGATTGCGAATATCACTGCTGGGAAATTACCTTCTGACTGGGCAATGGTAAATGCCGGCCAGAAGGCGTAGATGAGAGCTAACGGAATCTTGAGGGTGTTTCGAAGAGTGATTGTTGACAGCAATCGCCATGCTCCAAAGTAAGCAAGAGGCATGGCAACAAAAAGCACAGCTGACATAGCCAGATTCGGAGCAAAGAAAGTCAAAGAACCAATAAACAGCAAGACCCACGTGAATGGATCGCTTGGGGCTGCTAGTCCAAGACCAACGTATTGGTAGCTAGCGCCGGTGTTAGCAAATAGCTGCAACCAACTATCGCTAAGCGGAAGTGAGAATCCACCCTTGACAGCTCTTTCCAAAGGTAAGTATTGGAATGAGGCAAGTAAGAGTCCAAGCATTACCCATAGCCCGCCGCTGGCTACAAAGCTTCTTTGAGCAGTGTTTGTTCTTGCTGTTGGGGCCTCTTGGAAATTAGCCAGGTTAGTTTTCTGCTCTTCTAATTCGAAAGCCAAACGACTTCGAGCCTTCGCTTGAGAAGAGGTAGCAAATAGCGGTCTAACTGATTTGAGGGAGGCCCGGTGTCTGTCTCTTAGCCTTGCCCGGACTGTGAAGAAAGCCCAGAGATTTGCTCTCAGAGTGAAAAAGATTCGGTCAGGTCTTTTTACCAGCAACAAAGCTGCTACCTGAATCACAGACAGCAGTGGGAGTGATAGCCAGTAAAGGAATGAAACAAAAAGCGGGAAGTGAGATAGTCGCAGATGGTTAGTAGCTTTTGCCAAAGCAAACTTGACTGAGCCACCTAACCACTTTTTGTCCCTCTTGCCACACGAGGTACGCAAGGGTCAGTGCTGATACAACCGAAATGGCTGCGAACAAAATTGATAACGGAGTCATTCCGATAATCATCACGACTTCGCTTTCATCACATCTTCAATGTTGGTGATGTGTTGTGCGCTTTGCGCCCAATCACTTCCGTCGCCCCATTCCTCACGTTTCCAAATTGGCACCGTTGACTTCAGCGCATC
>JBDLVB010000061.1:0-4856 GCA_039805005.1 Actinomycetota bacterium | reverse complement strand
ACTAATCAGATGACTATTGAAACTGAAAGCCATCCATTTGCGGCTTTTCTTGCCCTTAGAGAAAACAACCCTTCTCCGTATCTCTCATTCATGCGATTCGGCGATGTCTCGATTGTTAGCTCTTCACCAGAGCAGTTCTTACGTGTTGATGAATCTGGTTTGGTGAGTAGTAAACCAATCAAGGGAACAAGAAAGAGATCTCTTGATTCTCAAGAAGATCTTCTCTTGGTCGAGGAACTTAGAACCAATGAGAAGGAACGTGCTGAGAACCTAATGATTGTTGATCTAATGAGAAATGACTTGGGAAGAGTTTCAGAGCCTTCAGATGTTGTTGTGGCTAAGCTGTTCGATGTTGAGAGCTATGCAACTGTTCATCAGTTAGTCAGTACTGTTGAGGCAAAGCTGAAGCCAGGGCTAGATGTCTTTGATGCCATTGAAGCCTGCTTCCCAGCAGGGTCAATGACAGGTGCTCCAAAGATTAGAGCTATGGAGATACTTAGAGGTCTAGAGCAGGGACCAAGAGGTATCTACAGTGGCTGCTTTGGCTACATCTCTTATAGAGGTGCTGCTGATCTGGCTATGACGATTAGAACCATTGTCTTTGAAGATGGCAAAGCAACTATTGGTATTGGTGGGGGAATAACCATTGATTCAGACCCTCATGCTGAGTTATTAGAGACCAAGCTCAAAGCTAGAGCACTACTTTCGGCCCTCGGGGTTAGTCAGTAGTTATTTATTGGTTTGGTAGCCTAGAACCTAAGTTAAATCCTGAATTGAGACCATGAACGAGAACCGCAACGAGCCAACTGGGCCTGACGTCTTCGCTATCCAAGAGAAGTGGCTACCGGTATGGGATGAGCTTCGTCCATTTGCTTCAGGTAATAAAGGGGATAACCGTCCTAAGAAGTATGTCTTGGACATGTTCCCTTACCCATCAGGGGATCTACACATGGGTCACGCTGAGGCTTATGCCCTAGGTGATGTCATTGCTCGTTACTGGATTCAAAAGGGTTACAACGTCATGCACCCTATTGGTTGGGATGCATTTGGTCTTCCTGCTGAGAATGCTGCAATCAAGAGAAATCTTGATCCACGAGCATGGACTTACGACAACATAGAAATCCACAAAGCATCAATGAGAAGGTATGCCTGCTCATTTGACTGGGACAGGATTATTAGAACCTGTGATCCTATTTACTACCGCTGGAACCAGTGGTTGTTCCTAGAGTTCTATAAAAAGGGTTTGGCCTATCGCAAGAACTCAATGGTGAACTGGTGTCCTTCTTGTCAGACAGTTCTAGCTAACGAGCAAGTTGTTGGTGGAGCTTGTGAGAGATGCGACTCACTAGTTACTAAGAAGGCTCTAACCCAGTGGTTCTTCAAAGTAACTGAGTATGCAGATAGGTTGCTTGATGATCTAGAACTACTTGAAGGCAATTGGCCTTCAAAGGTTCTTTCAATGCAGAAGAACTGGATTGGTAGATCTTACGGAGCAGAAGTTGATTTTGTTATTGAAGGTAGAACAGAGCCAATAACTGTCTACACAACACGACCAGACACTTTATATGGAGCAACCTTCATGGTTGTTGCAGCTGACAGTGATCTAGCTGCTGAACTCGTTTCAGGTTCTACCCCTGAAGTTCGTATGGCTTTCCAGAATTACCTGGATGAAGTAAAGAAATCAAACGACATCGAGCGTCTAGCTACCGATAGACCAAAGACCGGTTTGGATTCAGGTCGAGTAGCAATTAATCCTGCTAACGGAGAAAGCATTCCAGTTTGGATTTCTGACTACGTTCTTGCTGATTATGGAACAGGTGCCATCATGGCTGTTCCTGCTCACGATCAAAGAGACTTAGATTTTGCTAGAACAATGGGTCTTCCTGTGAAGACTGTTGTTGATACTGGTGAAGCAGATGCAGCTGAGACAGGTATCGCCACCACAGGTGAGGGAGTTCTTGTGAACTCTGACATCTTGAATGGTTTGTCTAAGGCAGAAGCAATTTCAAAGATTACTGAGATCCTTGAGAAAGAAGGTCGCGGTAAAGCGGCTAAGAACTTTAGATTGCGTGACTGGTTGATTTCTCGTCAACGTTACTGGGGAACTCCTATTCCTATCGTCCACTGTGATGCTTGTGGTGAAGTTCCAGTTCCTCAAGATCAACTACCAATTGAACTTCCTTCAGCTGAAGGTCTAGACCTAGCTCCTAAGGGAACCTCTCCACTAGGTGGAGCAGATGAATGGGTAAACGTTCCTTGTCCTAACTGTGGTGCTCCGGCTAAGCGAGACACCGACACCATGGACACCTTCGTGGACTCTTCTTGGTATTTCCTTCGCTACCTATCTCCAAATAGCGAGACTGAAGCCTTTAGCAAACAAGAGGCAAACCAGTGGGCTCCTGTAGATCAGTATGTTGGTGGAGTTACACACGCGATCTTGCACCTTCTTTATGCACGCTTCTTCACCAAGGTTCTAAAGGACCTTGGTTATGTTGACTTCTCAGAACCATTCACCAAGCTGTTGAACCAGGGAATGGTTCTAATGAATGGCTCAGCCATGAGTAAATCAAGAGGAAACCTAGTCAAACTAGGAGACCAGCTTGATGAGCATGGAGCAGACGCTATTCGTTTGACAATGGCATTCGCTGGTCCTCCTGAGGATGACATTGACTGGGCAGATGTTTCACCATCTGGCTCAGGAAAGTTCCTTGCTCGTTGCTGGAGATTAGCTAACGATGTTAAGGCTCCTATTGGTGTTGATTACTCAACAGGGGATAAGGAACTTAGAAAAGCTACTCATTCATTCCTTAGAGATTTCGGAACCAACATTGAGAACTTCAAGTTCAATGTTGGTGTTGCCAAGCTCATGGAATTAGTGAACGCTGTTCGTAAGGCTATTGACGGTAAGCCAGGACCAACAGATCCAGCTGTTCGAGAAGCAACAGAGATTGTTGCAAAGGCACTTTCTTTGTTTGCTCCATTCATGGCAGAAGAGATGTGGTCACTTCTCGGTCACAAGCCTGGAGTTGCTCTTGCGCTAATTCCTGATGCAGATGAGTCTCTATTAGTTGAAAGCACAACCACTGCAATCCTTCAGGTTGATGGAAAGCTAAGAGACACTTGTGAAGTATCTGTTGACGCAACGGAAGCGGATCTGCAGGCAGCTGCTGACGCCTCTGAAGTTGTGCAGAAGGCTATTGCTGGTCGAGAGATTGTAAAGACAATCATTAGAGCACCGAAACTTATCAACATAGTTACTAAGGGCTAGTTCTCTACATTTCTCTTTCTTGCCCAATAGAAGAGCTTGCAAGTAACTTAGTTTTCTTGCATGTTGACATGGATAAAAGAGGTACTGACTGAATTCAGTCCTCGAGCTCTCAAAGTAACTATCTCGCTCATTGCAGTTGTAGCCTTCGGCACTTACGTCTTTAGCTCAGGAAGTAGTTCAAGCAACACCGTCACCATAGACAAGTCTGAAGGCCAGATTGACTCAACTAAAGAGATTCAGTCGCCGAAAATATATGTGCACGTAGCTGGCTCGGTCAAAGCTCCAGGCATCTACCAGTTAGATTCCGGAGCGAGAGTTTACGACGCTGTTCTAGCGGCAGGAGGTTTCACATCTAAAGCTAACCAAGCAAGTGTCAACATGGCTAGAGCTCTCACAGACGGTGAGCAACTACTAATCTCTTCTGGCGTCTCGTCTTCAGTATTCGAAGGCGTAGTAAATTCCTCCTTGATCTCACTGAATCAGGCATCATCATCCCAACTTGAAGACTTGCCTGGGGTTGGCCCAGCACTTGCGGGAAGGATCATTGACTGGCGTGAAGCCAATGGCGGGTTCAAGGCAAAAGAAGATCTTCTCAATGTTGCAGGTATTGGCGATAAGTTGTTTGCTTCCGTCAAGAACTTAGTGACACTTTGATACTTCGTTATCTAGCGATAGCAGCTTGGGTTCTCACGGCAGTGTTCGTGACTCTAGTTGAACCTAGCCTTCAGCCTGCAAGCTTCCAGGCTCTTATCGAAGATCGAGCAACCGTAACTGTTTCAGCAAGAGTGTTGGAGGATGCTCGTTCGAGTAAGGGATTCGCTGGCTCGGAGAATTTCAGTACCAAGATAGTTGTCATCTCCGAAGGCTCACTCCATGGTAAGAAAGGCTCCCTGTCTGGCGACAGTGAGGTGCAAAACCTAACTTCAGGGACTGAACTTAAGGCTGTTGTATCGGTTAAGCCAGCGTTTAGAAGTGATGAGGATTTCTCAAGCAACCTAAAGACATTGCTTGAACTTAAGAATCCAGAAACGAAGAATCCTCTTCAAGTGATTAGAGGTACTTTTCTCGCAAACCTATCGGGAGTAAGTCCCGATTCGGCGGCCCTTGTTGCTGGGTTAACTATCGGCGATGACACGCAACTTTCTCCAAGAGCCCTTGAAGATTTAAAAGTTGTTTCGCTCACACATCTCTCTGCTGTGAGTGGGACGAATTGTGCGATTGTTCTAGCTGGTGCAGCTTTGCTGTTGAATCTTCTTCCAATAAGGAGATCTATCAGGCTGGGACTAAGTTTCGGTGTCATCTTTGCCTATTTAGGTCTTGTTGGACCAGAACCTAGTGTGCTTCGAGCCAGCGTGATGGTTGGGGTAGTTCTGGTTGGCTTTCTCTTTGGTAGGAGAGTACCTCCACTCGAAGCCTTATCACTAGCAGTATTGGTGCTCTTTGTTTGTCAGCCAAGTCTTTCCTTGGACTTTGGATTTGCTCTGTCCGCTTTAGCCACATTGGGTTTGCTTGTTCTAGCTCCAAAACTTGTCGAGATACTGCAAAAGAGAATGCCACTGTGGTTAGCGATAGTTGTCTCGGTATCGTT
>JBDLVB010000060.1:0-5236 GCA_039805005.1 Actinomycetota bacterium | reverse complement strand
AAATGCCTTCAAGGATTCCTTCAAGTGCTGCTCCTACTTCATACAGAGCAGCATCCTTGTGTGCCGGTGCTAGGAACTGAATACCAACTGGAAGGTTGTCTTCATCAGCTAAACCAATAGGAACTGAGATACCTGGAATACCAGCAAGGTTTGCAGGGATGGTAGCAATGTCGTTTAGATACATAGCTAGAGGATCAGCTACCTTTTCACCAAACTTGAATGCAGTTGTTGGTGCGGTTGGTGAAACAAGAACATCTGCTTTAGCAAAAGCAGCGTTGAAGTCTCTTTGAATAAGAGTTCTGACCTTCAAAGTTCCAAGAATGATTCTTCTCTTCACTTCTGGACCAAAGCCAGCTTCACGAGTAGCAGCCATAACACGTTCAATAGTTGGGTTACCTTCAGGGGTAACTCTCATTCCAAAACGAACTGAGTCAAACTTTGCCAAGTTGCTTGATGCCTCCGCAGGAAGAATCAAGTAGTAAGCCTCAATGGCATATTCAAATGAAGGACAATCGACTTCGACAATCTCAGCACCTGCATCAGTGAGAAGCTTCAAAGCCTCAGCGAATCTGTTCTGAACACCCTGCTGGAAACCAGCGCCTGAAAGCTGCTTGATTAGACCAACTCTTTTGCCCTTTAGGGATCCGTTCTTAGCCGCTTCAACCATTGAACCTAGTGAGTCCTTGAGTGAAGTGCTATCTCTTGGGTCATAGCCAGCAATTACATCTTGGAGATAAGCCGCATCTAAAACGTTTCTGGCAACAGGACCAACTTGGTCAAGAGATGAAGCCAAAGCAATAAGTCCGTATCTTGAAACCGCACCGTAGGTTGGCTTGATACCAACAGTTCCAGTAACAGCTCCTGGGAAACGAATAGAACCACCGGTGTCTGATCCGATTGCTAAAGGTGATTGGAATGAAGAAACAACAGAAGAAGAACCACCACCGGAACCACCAGGGATTCTGGATAGATCCCAAGGGTTCTTACTTGGACCATAGGCAGAGAACTCTGTTGATGAACCCATCGCGAATTCATCAAGGTTAGTTTTACCAAGAATGGGCATCAACTCTTGGCGAAGTTTTGTAACAACGGTTGCATCGTAAGGAGCAATCCAGCCCTCAAGAATCTTTGAACCTGCAGTAGTTGGAGCATCGGTAGTTGTCAGGTTGTCCTTGACAGCAATTGGAACACCAGCAAGGGCAGGAAGTTTCTCACCTGCTGCTCTTCTGCGGTCAACTTCCTTAGCCACTTCCAAGGCCTTATCGGTTGAAAGGTGAAGGAATGAGTGAACTGCATCGCCAACGCTAGAGATCTGGTCAATGTGAGCTTGGGTTACCTCAACTGAGCTGATCTCGCCCAAGGCAAGTAAATCAACTAGCTCAGAAGCATTTTTTCTAATTAGTTCAGACATCAGGGCTACTCCTCGTCCAAGATTGCAGCGACTCGGAAACGGCCCTGACCCTGATCAGGAGCTCCTGAAAGTGCCTGTTCTTGGGTAAGAGAAGGCTCAATAACGTCTTCTCTGAAGACGTTTGCCAGAGGAATTGGGTGGCTAGTGGAAGGCGTATTCTCGTCAATAGCTGAAGAGATTTTGGCTACAGAGTCCAAAATCACGCCTAGTTGTTCGGTAAAGCGAACTACTTCGGACTCATCTAGCTCAATTCTGGCCAAATTGGCTAGATGACGCACTAGATCTGGGGTCACATCTGACATCGGGTTCCTCAAAACTGGGGTTGTTGTTAACTCCTCCTAGTATATCTGGGCTTACCCAATCCCGCTTACTGGACTAAACTTACATAGTTGCTGAGCCTTCAAAAGGGGCTTAGAACCAAGTAAGTTTCAGGAGAATACAAATGGCCGAAGAAGAGAACTTCGAAGACGTCGTTCGCGGATCTGATAGCGAAGAATTCAACGTTGTGATGCGCGGTTATGACCGCAATCAGGTCGATAAGACTATCCAGGAGATGAGACTTGAGATTGAGCACCAGGCTACCTATAACGAGCAGGCCGCCGCTGAAATCAGCATTCTAAAAGCCGAAGTTGAGAACCTAAAGGTTCAACTAAAGACCGGTGGCCCTAATGGCTACGCTGCCCTAGGTGCTCAGTTTGAGCAGACCCTGAGACTTGCTGAAGAGCAGGCAAAGAAGATGATTGCCGATGCTGGCCAGGACGCTCTTCGTATCCGCGAAGAAGCTAAAGGTGAAGCTGATGCGCTAAAGAGAAGTGCCAAAGATAAGGCTGATCGCGTTGTTCAAGAAGCTGAAATCAAGATGGAAGAAGCACGTCTTGAGGCTGACAGACGTCACGGTGAATTGCTAAATACAGCAACAGCAGCCGCAGCTGAGGCTACCGAAAGAATTCAAACTGCTCAAAGAGAAGCATCTGCAATCAAATCTGACGGTGAAAGATATGCTGCTGAACTTCGTTCACAGGTTCACCGCGAGACTGAAGAAGCCAGAGCTCTTGCAACTGAACTCAGCCAGAGAACCGCTCAGGCAAGAGTTGACCTAGAAGCTGAACTAAAGGCTAAGCGCGATGAGGCAGAGCAAGAAGCTCTTCGCATCTACCAAACAGCTGTTGGTCAGGCTCAGGCAATTACAGAAGAAGCAAACCGTTCTCTTGCAGAGTCCTCCGCTAGAGCATCTGAGATTCTCACTGAAGCAGAACGCGTTTCTAGAGAAGCTCGTGCAACTCGTGATGAAATGCTTGCAGACTCTCAGAAGCGTTCAACAGATCTTATTAACCAATCACGTCGCCGCGCTGAACTTCTTTCTCGCAAGGCTCAGGGATTTGCTGAAAACGCAATCAAGGACAGCAGAGAGCGTCTGAACAGACTTTCTGAAGAGCGTGAAGAAGTTGCAGAATTCTTAGAATCTATGAGCAAGTTGATGTCGACTGAGAGCATGGTCGCTGTTGATGAATCAGAAATCGACGAAGCTAAAAACTAAATTAGTTTCTGCGCGAATTCCTCTTCAGAAATAACTGGTACTCCTAGGCTTTCCGCCTTAGTCAGTTTTGACCCAGCGTTAGCACCAGCCACAACAAAAGCAGTGTTCTTTGAAACGCTTGACGCTGCTTTTCCACCATTAGAGATAATCAGTTCTTCGATTTTCTCGCGAGTGTAGTTTTGCAGAGTTCCAGTAACCACAATGCTCATTCCAGTGAAGACACCATCCGCTACTACGTTTGCACCAGGACCTGCGTGGCCAGGTATTTCTAGGAGGACACCTGATTTACGCCATGATTCAACGAGGTTTCTATGCCAGTCAACTTTGATCCATTCCAAAAGTGACTGAGCCAAAATTGTTCCAACGCCATCAACTTCAGAGAGTTCCTGCTCTGTTGCATTGAAGATATTGTCCAAAGAACCGAAGTGAGTAGCCAAAGATCTTGCTGCCACTGGGCCTACGTGCCTGATGGACAAACCAACGATTATTCTCCAAAGCGGCTTTGTCTTAGCTTCTTCAAGGTTCTTCAGAAGTTTGATTGCTACTTCGGATGGAACGGTCTCGTTCTTTACTGTCTTACTGAAGAACTGGACAACCTTAGGCTTTCCATCTTCTCCCAGCTTTGGCATACCTGTGTCAGGGTCCAGAACATAAGTCTTGATTGGAAGCAATTGATCCATAGTCAGGTTGAAAAGATTTGCTTCTGACTGCAGGGGTGCAACCTTGGGTTCTAAAGGTTGAGTTAGAGCAACAGCTGCAACGTAACCTAGGGCCTCAATATCAAGCACTCCCCTAGAACCAATGTAGGCAACTCTTTCGCGAAGCTGAGCAGGACAGTGTTCAGAGTTCTGACAACGAAGATCAACATCACCTTCGGTAGATGGGGCTAAGTTAGCTCCACAATCTGGACAATTGCTAGGCATCACGAATGCCTTCTCTTTACCTGTTCTGAGTTCAACAACAGGTCCTAGAATCTCTGGAATAACATCTCCGGCCTTGCGAAGAACTACAGTGTCACCAATCAGAATTCCTTTTGCCTTTACGACATCTTGATTGTGAAGAGTAGCGAACTCCACTGTTGAACCAGCTACCTTAATCGGCTCAACTACCGCGTAAGGAGTTGCTCTACCGGTTCTGCCAACTGAGACTCTGATGTCAAGAAGTTTTGTGTTCACCTGCTCAGGTGGATACTTATAAGCAACCGCCCAGCGAGGCGCTCTTGCTGTGAAGCCAAGTTCTTTTTGTGCTGCTAATGAATCAACTTTGACAACAACTCCATCAATCTCATGCTCAAGATTGTGGCGTTGAGCTTGGAACTTATCGATGTACTTGATGACATCCTCAATTGAATCGACAACTTCATATCTTGGTGAGGTAGGTAACCCCCAACTCTTTAAAAGCTCATAGAGATCGCTCTGGTTTTTGAATGGAGCATCCGGCCAAGCTCCAACTCCATGAACCAACATCTGCAAAGGTCTGCTGGCTGTGACCGATGAATCCTTTTGTCTCAGCGAACCGCTGGCAGAGTTTCTTGGGTTAGCAAAGGGAGCTTTGCCTTCTGCTACCAAACCAGCATTTAGATTCGCAAAGTCTTTGACTCCAAAGAAGATCTCTCCCCTAATTTCAACGACATCAGGGATCTTGGAACCTTTGAGACGATGAGGAATTTGCTTGATGGTCTTTACGTTGTTAGTTACATCTTCACCAACAACACCGTCGCCACGAGTAGCAGCTGAAACTAGCTCACCTTTTTCGTACCTTAGGTTGATTGCTAGTCCATCAATCTTTAGCTCGCAAAGATAACGTGCATCCCCAACTCTTTTAGCCCAGGCTCTTAGCTCGTCTTCGCCAAACGCGTTATCCAAAGACCACATACGTTCGAGGTGTTCTACAGGTGAAAAAGCCTCGTTCGCAGAGCCACCGACGCTTTGAGTTGGTGAGTCTCCAGTTATTAGTTCGGGGTGCTTAGATTCCAGCAGTTCAAGCTCTGACATAAGAGCGTCGTACTCAGCGTCGCTTACAAGGACTGTGTTTTCTTGATAATAGGCGCGGCGATATCTGTTGATTTCATCAACTAGAAAGGCAATTCTTTGGTCTGGTTTCTCTGGCACCTGATAAGCCTAAACAGCACCCTCGACACTAGAGCCAATACTCGCCGAGGCTGTTGAAAAAGAGTCAACTGCTGACACTGTGTGATCAATAGTGGTCTGAGCGAGCACTCTTGTGCCTAAGTAAATAACTGCAGTCTGACCGGGTGCAACTCCGTAAATAGGTTCATCACACCTGAT
>JBDLVB010000059.1:0-4927 GCA_039805005.1 Actinomycetota bacterium | reverse complement strand
CTCTAGAGCTGCTAGTGCAGCCTTCAGCCCCCTAGTGAATTACATTTCAGGACGTAATCAAACCCGTGAGAAGTTCGCTATGACAGCCCCTGTCATCCATGCTCCAGACAAGGACGCCAAGACCCATGTGGTCTCTTTTGTTCTGCCGAAGGATGTCTCCATCAAGGACATCCCACTGCCTGCTGATGCTCAAGTTTCAACCATTCAGGTAGATCCTCACTATGCAGCTGCAATCAAGTTCAGAGGCCTAGCTAACTATGAGCACTTCAAATCCTTTGGCGACAAGCTTCTAAAGTCCATAAAAGCTGAAGGTCTTAGCGCTGATGGTGAGCCTTACTACGCTCGCTTTGATCCTCCCTGGAAGCCAGGCGTACTTCGAAGAAATGAAGCCATCGTTTCACTCAAGAACTACCCGCGTCGTTAATCTGAGATTTACCGATTGTTTGATTCCCTCAACTATTCTTGAGAAATGATGAAGTCAAGCGTTTTGTTTGTGTGTGTACACAATGCCGGAAGATCTCAAATGGCAGCAGGTTTCCTTAGAGAACTTGCTGGAGATCGAGTTGAAGTTCTTTCTGCTGGAACACAGCCTAAGAATGAAATCAACCCAATGGCTATTCAAGCCATGGCAGAACTCGGAATTGATATTGCTAACCAGCAACCAAAAGTTCTAACCGAAGAAGCAGTCAAAGCAAGTGACTATGTCATCACTATGGGATGTGGGGATGAGTGCCCATGGTTCCCAGGAAAGATTTATCTGGACTGGGTACTAGATGATCCAGCTGGTCTAGGTGTAGATGCTGTTAGACCAATTAGAGACAAGATTAAAGAACTAGTAACTGCACTAGTTGCTGAGATCGATGCTAAGCCTTAGGTTTTTTAGCAACAGGCTTCTTAGCAACAACTTTCTTAGCCACTGGCTTTTTGGCTGCTGTGCTCTTCGCTGGTGCCTTCTTTGCAGGAGCTTTCTTAGCTGGAGCTTTCTTAGCTGGAGCTTTCTTAGTAGCAACCTTCTTGCTTACCTTCTTAGCTGCACCTTTAACCTTGACCGATGCTTCACCAACTTTTTCAGTGGCTTCACGTTTAGCATCAGATAGTTTCTTGCCTAGTTCTCTACCAGCTTGCTCTGGATCAATATCTAGATTGATTTTTACCCCTGCGCGCTTTTCTAACCAACCAGCAGCGGAGGTTAGGAAGTTTCCAATGTTCTCACCAAGTTGATCTGCTTGAGCAGAAACAAATGCTGAACCGAACTTACCAAACCACTTAGCTGCTTCGCCTAGCCCCTTTTTATTTAGGGTGTAGGTGCTGGTCTTACCTTTAGTAGCAACTGTTAGTAGCTCTGCTTCAACTAGTACGTTCAGGTGCTTATCTAGTGCTGTCACAGCTAGGTTGGTCTTTTTAGCCAGTGCTGCTTTGGTTGATGCTTCGGCAGCAACAATTTCAAGAATGTTGCGACGGTTCTTATCTGCTAAAGCTACGAATACATCAGTCATTATTTTTGCTCCTGGGCTATTTCCTTAGCGCGAGCTAACGCTGCGCTTGTTGCTTTCAAGAATAGGTCATGCAGGTTGCCTTCTTCTAAGACGGCAATTGCCTTCATGGTTGTTCCGTTAGGACTGGTGACCGCTCTTCTTAGTTCGGCTGGATCACCTTGGGTTTGAACCAGTAGTTCACTTGCACCTAGGAATGTCTCAGACACCATTAGGTAGGCAGCCTGTTGGCTAAAGCCTTGGCTAACAGCGGTTTTGATGAACTCTTCCATTAGGTAGAACACATAAGCAGGACCTGAACCTGAGATGGTGGACAGAGCATCGATGTGGTCTTCAGGAATAACCAATGTCTTTCCAACAGCTTCAAAGAGCTCTGTCGCTATCTCTAGTTGTGCGGCAGAAACCCTTGAACCAGTTGAAATTCCTGTAACACCTTTTTGAATAAGTGCTGGAGTGTTAGGCATTGCTCTGATTACAGAAACAGTCTCTGGCAGATGTTCTTCCATGGTCTTGGTCTGAACTCCTGCTGCAACTGAAATCACTAGAGCGTCCTTTGAGATAACTGAGCTGATTTCATCTAGTACTTCAAGTACATACGCAGGCTTGACAGCAACAATGACAATGTCTGCGCCTTCAACAGCAAGCGCGTTGGCATTTGGTTGATGATCGGTTGCGAAAGCAGTAACGCCATACTTTAGAGAAAGTTGTTCTGCATTTGCAACACTCTTTGTTGTTGCACGAACATCAGAGCCTTTAGTGCCACTTTGAATCATGCCGTTGAGAATTGCCGAGCCCATAGACCCGGTACCTAGGAATGCAACTGTCATTTGTTTCATGCCTCTAGTTCAACACAAACTGTGGCTTGTTGGTACTCAATATTCCATTTACATCTGCTTCAAGGATGTAACTAGCTCCATCAGCTGATACAGATGGTTGACCATCGGCACCTGAACAACCGGAGTCACCTGATCTCACTCTGTCCCATGCTCCAGCCGGAGCGGTCATTTCCTTGTTTGGTAGCAATAGAACAGGTTCAGCAGCAAATCTCTCTGCGTTGCAATCCTTTGAGTTCCAAACAACATCAGTACCACTGGTGATCTTGTAGAAAGTGACATCGCTACCTAGGTTGAATTTACATTCAACAGAACTTGTGTTGGTGACTGAGAACCAAATGTAAGGGGTGTCTTCTGGGTTGAAGGATAACTGTGGCTGACCATCTCCAGTACCAACATGTGCCTCAATGCTTAGTTGTTGTGATTGGCACTCTGCACCAGCAACGACTGTTGGTGCTTGGCTTGGGTTGAAGATTGAACCGACCCAACCGAAGAAACCTGTAACCAAGGCGATTAGACCCCAAATCAAACCAATGACGACAGCTAGGAATACTAGACGTCTGATGAATAGTTCTAAAGGGGAAGGGTATCTTGCAAACATAAGACAAGTTTGCCAGCGAGTTTGCTATAGCAAGCGAAGCATGCGGGTGTTGCCTAGTGTGTTTTGTTTAACTCTGGCTAGATCCAAGAATTCAGCAACACCATCATCGGCAGATTGAACCATCTGCTCAAATGTTGCTTCATCTACTGGAACATCGCTAATGACATCAAACCCACAGCGAACGAAGAAATCGACTTCAAAGGTTAGACAGAAGACTCTTCTGATACCTAGTGTGAAAGCACGCTCGATAAGTGCCTCGACAACTGCCTTACCAAGACCCATTCCTCGTGCAGATTGGTCCACAACCAAAGATCTAACTTCAGCTAAATCTCCCCACATTACGTGAAGAGCACCGGCAGCTAGAATTCGACCGTCTTTAGACTCTGCAACAACAAACTCCTGCACACGTTCATACAAAGACACCAGTTGGTGCTGGAGCAGGACATTGGTATCAACTAGCGGAGCACGCATTGCCTGAATGGCAACGATGTCGCTAGTTCTAGCAGGTCTGAGAATGTAATCTTTGTCGGGCATTGCTAAATGCTAGCAATTTCTCTCACATTAGATGTGAAGATGAACTCTCCGCCAACTAGATCTGCAACTACATCGCTTGCATTCTTGATGACACCCTGCAAAATGCTCTCTGAGATCTGGTCTTCGATTTCACGCTGAACTGCTCGACGAAGTGGTCTAGCACCCAGTGCTGGGTCGTAACCTAGCTCAATCAAACGCTCCTTAGCAGCATCTGTAAGGGTAAGAGTGATGTCTCTCTCCTCTAGACGTACGTTGAGCTTCTTGATGAACAGGTCAACAATCTCCATCAATTCAGACTTAGATAGTTGAGGGAAGACGATGACATCATCAACACGGTTCAAGAACTCTGGCTTGAAGTGCTTCTTTAGTTCATCGTTGACCTTGGCTGCCATGCGGTCGAAGTCATTCTTCTGATCACCTTCAAGGTTGAAGCCAAGAGCACCCTTAGAGATGTCCTTGCTACCTAGGTTGGTGGTCATGATGATGATTGTGTTCTTGAAGTCAACAACACGTCCCTGACCATCGGTTAGGCGACCTTCTTCAAGAATCTGTAGAAGAGAGTTGAAGATATCTGGGTGAGCCTTCTCGATCTCATCGAATAGAACAACGCTGAACGGCTTACGACGAACACGCTCGGTGAGCTGTCCACCTTCATCGAATCCAACGTAGCCCGGAGGAGCACCGAACAATCTAGAGACTGTGTGCTTCTCTGCGTACTCGCTCATGTCTAGTGAGATCAAAGCGCCTTCGTCATCGAATAGGAATTCAGCCAAAGCCTTAGCAAGCTCTGTCTTACCAACACCGGTAGGACCAGCGAAGATGAATGAACCTGAAGGACGGTTAGGGTCCTTCAAACCAGCACGCTGACGACGGATTGCCTTGGAGATAGAGTCAACAGCCTTCTTCTGACCAATAACTCTTCTGTGTAGTTCTGCTTCCATGAAGATCAGCTTCGCTGACTCTTCTTCGCTTAGCTTGAACACTGGAATACCCGTAGCAGATGCTAGAACTTCAGCGATTAGGCCTTCATCAACAACACCGTGAGCTGCAACATTTCCTGAACGGAACTGCTTTGTCAGCTTTGCTCTTTCAGAAATTAGCTTCTTTTCGGTGTCGCGAAGCTTTGCAGCACCTTCGAAGTCCTGAGAATCAATTGCCTTCTCTTTGTCTACGCGAACACCAGCAATCTTCTCTTCAAGTTCACGAAGTTCTGGAGGTGAGGAAAGGATAGATAGACGGAGTCTTGCTCCTGCTTCATCGATAAGGTCAATCGCCTTGTCTGGTAGGTAGCGGTCGGATACGTATCTGTCTGCAAGCTTTGCAGCAGCAACAATTGCACCGTCAGTAATAGAAACCTTGTGGTGTGCTTCGTAGCGATCACGAAGACCCTTCAAGATGTTGATGGTCTGCGGAACGCTTGGCTCGTTAACCTGGATTGATTGGAATCTACGCTCTAGAGCGGCATC
>JBDLVB010000058.1:0-5004 GCA_039805005.1 Actinomycetota bacterium | reverse complement strand
AGAGCAATCGCGATCATGGTGCCGAGGGCGGTTGCTGCGATGGTCGAGATAACACCAATTAGAACTGAGTTTCCAAAAGCTTCACAAACACCTTCACGATCACAGACGTTGGTCCACTTGTCTAGTGTGAAGCCACGCCAAATCAGGTTGGTCTTCAGGGAATCGTTGAAAGAGAAAACGAAGGTGTAGCCAATAGGAATTAGCAGATAGATGAATGCAAGGATCGCATAAAGAGGAAAAGCGTATTTGCCAAGGCTGAATTTCATTAGAGCAAATCCTCCGTTCCAGACTTCTTTACATAACCTGCAACCAGAATCAGAATCGCACCCATCAAGAGAACAGATAGAGCGGAAGCTGCAGGATAGTCATTGATTTGGAGGTAGTTAGCTTCAATTACGTTTCCAATCATGGCTGTTGAGCTTGATCCAAGGAAGTCACCCGAAGCGTTGATGTAGTCACCAGCAATAGGGATAAAGGTAAGCAAAGTTCCCGAGATGATTCCAGGCATTGAAAGAGGAATAGTTACTTTTCTAAACACTCTTGAAGGTGATGCATACAGGTCTGCACCAGCCTCTAGATAGCGAGTGTCCAGTCTCTCTAGCGAAGTGTATAGAGGCAAAGTCATGAATGGAATGAAGTTGTAGGTTAGACCAAAAATAACCATGAATGGGGTTCCCACCACATACTGATCTGATTCAAGTAGCCCAATTTGCTGAAGTGTTGTCACAATCCAAGACTCATTAGAGAAGATCTGCTTCCAAGCAAGAGTTCTAAGCAAGAAAGAGATAAAGAATGGCGCAATCACCAAAGTAAGCATCAGCTTCTGAAGCAATGGGTAAGGACGAGCCTTCACGCCAATGAAGTATGCAAGCGGATAAGAAATTACCAGGGCAAGAATTGTCGCTGAGAGCGCATAGCCGAAGGAACGCAACATCTGCGGTAAGTATTCGGAGACGACAACGAAGTAGTTGTTGATTTCAAAAGCAGGGATGTAATCTCCGAAGCCACCCATTGGATCTGGTGCCTGAAGAGAGACCATAATCAGAGCAAACAGCGGTGTTAGGAAGAAAGCTCCCAGATACGCAAGCCCGGGTGCGAGTAGCGCAATAACTACCTTGCCCGTTTTTGTAGGTTTAGAAAAACCTTTTGGCTTACTTGAACTGAAAGCTGCGAAGGCCATCTTCGCTAGACCACTTCGCCTGTGCTTGGAAGGTCAGATAGACCAAATGAGTGTTCTACTGACCAAGAGATCCAAACCTTTTCACCAAGTTCGGTAACAGGTGACTTGCCCACGTTCTGAGCAAACACAGTTAGGTTACCTAGTCCTGGAACTTCAATTAGGTACTGGTTGCTAACACCGGTGAATCTGATGTCAATGATTTCTCCAGGACCGATGATGTTGGTTGAAGAACTAGCAGTTGGCTTCTTAGATGTGAAGGTAGCCTTCTCAGGTCTGAATCCAATCGCAATCTTTCCAGTGTGCTTTTCAGCTCTAGCCTTTGGAACAGAAATCTTGTTTCCTGCGATTTCAATGCTGATTGAGTTTGCGGAAGTTGATTCAACATTTCCAACCAATAGGTTTGATTGACCTAGGAACTTAGAAACGAATACAGTCTTTGGTCTGTCATAAAGTGCTTCAGGAGCACCCATCTGCTCAATGCGACCCTTGTTCATAACCGCCACTGTGTCAGCCATGTCCATAGCTTCTTCTTGGTCGTGTGTGACGTGCAAGAAGGTTAGCCCAACTTCCATCTGGATAGCCTTCAACTCAATCTGCATCTCACGACGTAGTTTGAGATCCAATGCACCAAGAGGCTCATCTAGTAGCAAAAGAGAAGGTCTGTTAACCAAAGCTCTAGCAAGAGCAACACGTTGCTGCTGACCACCAGATAGTTGCTGAGGCTTACGGTCCGCTAGGTGGGCAAGCTGAACTAGGTTCAACGCTTCCTTTGCTTTGACTAGAGGCTCATCAATCTTTCTCTGACGCAAACCGAATGCAACGTTCTCCAGAACATTCATGTGTGGGAATAGAGCATAAGACTGGAACACTGTGTTTACAGGACGCTCATGAGGCTTAGTCTCAGTCACATCTTCGCCACCGATGAAGATATTTCCGGTGGTTGGAGACTCAAGCCCAGCAACCAATCTAAGAGTTGTAGTTTTACCGCAACCTGAAGGGCCAAGAAGGGCAAAAAACTCCCCTGCTGGAACATGAAGATCTAGTTCTTCAATTGCAGTGAAACCAGGGAACTCTTTGCGAATCTTCTTAAGCTCTAAGTCAGCTCCGCGGGCAATAAATTCCTTTGCCACTACGCGCCTAGTTTGATTTGCTGGAATGCCTTAGTGAAAGCCTGCTCTTCTTTACCATCAAGAGCTCTAAAGCCCTGAGTTAGAGACAAGAACTCTTCGCTTGGAAAAATCAACTGGTTCTCAGCAAGAGCTGGATCAAGCTTCACAGCTTCTTCCTTCGCGCCAAGAACTGGAGTGATGTAGTTCACGTATGCTGCCAACACTGCTGCGTTGTATGGGTCGTAGTAGAAGTTCATTAGCTTCTCAGCGTTCTTCTTGTGTGTAGCTCCCATAGGAATTACGAAACAGTCAGCTGAAATAGTTCCACCTGATTCAGGAAGAACGAAACCGAAGCGGTCGTAACCTGCTTCTGCGTTCAACTGAATGATGTCACCTGACCAAGCGATAGCTGCAATGGTGTCACCGTTTACTAGGTCGTCCTTGTAGCTGTTTCCCTTGATACGTGCAATCTGACCCTCAGAGACCTTCTGGCCAATGATGTCAATTGCTGACATGAATGCGTCTTCGGTCAAGCTGTTTGCGTCACCGATCTTTACACCCTGGTCCATCAAAACAATTCCAACGGTGTCGCGCATTTCGCTAAGAACTCCGATGCGACCCTTTAGTGCTGGGTTCCATAGGTCTTCAAGCACTGCAGGAGCTTCTTTACCTGTTGCATCCTTGTAAGCCTTCTTGTCGTATGCAAAACCAGCAAGAATTCCCTGGTAAGGCAATGACATTGTGCGCTCTGGGTCATATGACTCACCTAGGTAAGCAGGCTGAAGGTTCTTCTTGTTCGGAAGATTTGCATCATCAAAAGTCTGAACGGTGCCCTGGTTAATCCAACGTGCTGCCATCCAAGAAGTTGGGCAAGTAACGTCTGCACCAATGTCTTGACCTAGAGCTAGCTGGTCCTTAACTTTTCCGTAGTAAGAGTCGTTGTCGTCGTAGTCTTCGCGGTAGGTAACTGTAATACCTGTTTCGCTCTTGAACTTTTCGAGAGTTGGGTAGTTACCTGCATCATCGATGTCAACGTAAAGTGACCAGTTGCTCCAGATAAGAGTTGGGTCTGAGTCGCTAACGTCAGTAGCTGGAGTTAGCTTCGGCTTGTCTGATGGAGCACAAGCTGCAAGCAGAGCTGCTGCTGAAGTCGCAACTGCACCACCAAGAACGGCTCGACGTGTAACTTTGTGGGCTAAAGCTGCTTTAACCATTTCGCGTAGTTGTGGATCTTCTGGAAGGTTTTGGTTCATAACCTTTTGCTCCTTATATACAAGGGCCGTCAGACGGCCGAGATTGGGCACCGACTGCGCGAAAGAACGCATTGCTTAAAATAATGCCATACCCCACAAGATTTGAGGGCAAAATAGGCAAATCCGTGAAACTGATTCCCAAGCCCCACTCTTCCTATTTGGGCTCAAACGAAGGCCCTCTTTTTGCGGTATTCTGGTGATGGTTCGAGCAAGGTAGCTCTTACCCAGAGGAGAATCATGAAGATCGCTGTCCCTGCAGAGATCAAGAACAACGAATTCCGCGTAGCAATTACCCCAGCGGGAGTCCACGAACTCGTAGCATCAGGTCACGAGGTATACATTCAAAAAGGTGCTGGAAACGGTTCAAGCATCTCAGATGAAGACTATTCAGCAGCAGGAGCGACAATCCTCCCCGATGCTGCAACTACTTGGAGCACCGGAGACATGGTTCTCAAGGTCAAGGAGCCAATTGCTAGCGAGTATGGCCACCTACGCCCTGGTCTAGTTCTTTTTACCTACCTGCACCTAGCAGCCGATCTTGAACTAACTAAAGAACTAGTAGCCAAGAAGGTTACTTCTATCGCCTACGAAACAGTTCAGACCCCAAACAGACAACTTCCTCTACTTGCTCCTATGAGCGAGGTTGCAGGACGTCTATCCGCTCTAGTTGGAGCCCAAACACTATTTGCTCAAAATGGTGGTCACGGAATTCTTTTGGGTGGTGTACCTGGAACTAGATCTGCCAAGGTTGTTGTCCTTGGTGGAGGTGTTGCAGGAACCAACGCAATTGCGATGGCAGTCGGCCTTGGAGCGGATGTTACAGTTCTGGACACAAACATCAACCGCCTTAGAGAACTTGACGCTTTGTATGCCGGTCGCCTAAACACTCTTGCCAGCAACAGTTTTGAAATTGAAAAAGCTGTTACCCAAGCAGACTTGGTAATTGGTTCTGTACTTATTCCAGGAGCTAAAGCACCAAAGCTTGTAACCAACGCATTGGTGAAGAAGATGAAGTCAGGATCAGTTCTAGTTGATATCGCTATTGACCAGGGTGGATGTTTTGAAGATTCAAAACCAACAACACACGCTGAGCCAACATTCAAAGTTCACAACTCTGTTTTCTACTGTGTTGCGAACATGCCTGGTGCCGTTGCTCACACTTCTACCTACGCTCTGACAAACGCAACTTTGAGTTATGCAAAAGCTATTGCAACCAAGGGTTGGTTAGGTGCTTGCCAGCAAGACACAGCATTAGCTCTTGGACTAAGCACGCACGATGGAGATCTTGTTAGCCAGCCTGTTGCTGAAGCTCACGGACTTGCATTTGTTGATGCAGCAAAGGTTCTGGCATAGCCAACTGAATCGAAAGATTCTTGAACCACCCTCTGCCTGCAGGTAGTTTTTCGTTCCATTGATTCTTTGGTAATCCCGCAGCTAGATGTTGATCAAAGTTTCCTTGTCG
>JBDLVB010000057.1:0-5036 GCA_039805005.1 Actinomycetota bacterium | reverse complement strand
CTCAGAGACATCCTGGAGTATCGCTGGTGGAATGTTGAAGAACTAATTGCAAGTGAAGAGTCATTGGCACCTCATGAGCTGCGGGACTGGCTAAAGGTCAGGTTCCTTACTACCGACTTGGATTGATATAACACCGATAATGAACATTATGTCAAGTAATGTTTTATTCGTCTAGAGAGCCTATTCCCCGACTTCTTGAGTTGCCTGGACCCATTCATTCAACTTTGCTATAGCTCTGCCATCAACCAATGCTTTGTGTGCAGTTTCAAAGTTCCTTGCCAATGACTTGTTCAAATCAAACTGATCGGCTGAATCTGATTTGAACAATTCCTTGGCAAGGAACTTTGAATCTGCACGAAAAGCATTGGCGGATGGTAGAGCTTTGGCAAAGTTGCGTCTATGGGTCCGGTCGACACAAGAAGTCGGGGAATAGGCTCTCTAGACGAATAAAACATTACTTGACATAATGTTCATTATCGGTGTTATATCAATCCAAGTTGGTAGTACGGAACCTAGCCTTTAGCCAGTCCCGTAGCTCATGCGGTGCCAATGACTCTGCACTCGCAATTAGTTCTTCAACATTCCACCAGCGATACTCCAGGATGTCTCTGAGTTCATCTTCAGTAAATCCAGACGTGTCTGGTTCGAAATGTTCAACTTGCAGTTCGTAGATCGTATCTGTGTAGGTATGAAAATTCTTTCCATCAGCCCAGTCCCATCGACCAGATGCAATTAGAACCGGATCGCCTAAAGTATCTGAGTCAACAATCATTCCAGTTTCCTCACGAAGCTCTCTCACAGCCGCTTCCAAAGTCGTTTCGCCCTCATCAATAGCTCCGCCAGGAATCAACCATCTCGGTGGCAGTCCAACCTCAGGATCAAAGTGTGTTTTTAGAAGGAAAATCGCGTTATTCTGGTCAACAAGCATGATTCTGGCTGTTTCGCGGTGTTTTACGTGAATTTTGTCAGTCATTTTGAGGTAAATCCTCCACTTTGCCTACCGATAAGCCCCAATTCTGGCTTTCTACTGGCATTTCTAAGGTTCTTGGGCTTATTTGCTGGATTAGCGTCCGTCTGCCAATAGGTTTGATTCCAAGGCTTCTAGGACGAATTCGCACAAGGTAAGCCTAGTCTTTCCATCTCTCAAGGAGTCAAGCTTGCAGCAACACGAATACTTCAACGCTCAAAGGCCGGTTGTGCTGGCTCACCGCGGTGGAACTACTCACACAGAGAACACGCTTGAGGCGTTTGCTGACTCTATCGCTGCAGGAGTTTTCAGTATTGAAACCGATGTTAGAACTACCAAAGATCAAGTTGCAGTTCTATTTCACGATGAAGACTTGAGAAGAGTTGCTGGTTTAGACCAGAGGATTTCTGGCATCACGTTCGACGAATTATCCAAAATTGAGCTCCACGGTGGTGGGAAGGTGCCTTCCCTTGCCCAAGCTCTAGCAGCACTCCCCCTGGCTAGATTCAATTTAGACATCAAAGATGAAGCGTCCGCCAAAAGCACAGCAAGGTTCATAAATTCTGCCAAGGCCCACAATCGAGTACTTGTTTCAAGTTTTAGTGAAAGAAGACGCGTAGATGCTTTGAAGCTAATGAACGCTCCAGTTGCAACTTCAGCTAGTTCAAGAACTGTTCTGACTTGCTGGCTGTTTGTGAAACTCAGGCTCCCGCAATTCTTCATCACAAAAACTCTGAAAGGTATTGGAGCCCTCCAAATTCCAAGGGCGATGTATGGTCTTCGTTTCGATTCGTTGCGATTTATCACGATGATCCGTAACTCAGGAACTGAAGTTCATTTCTGGACAATAAACAATCCACAGGAGATGTTAGAACTCACCAGACGAGGTGCAACTGGAATAGTCTCTGATGTGTCAGAGTTAGCAGTTCAAACACTGAGAAAAGCCTGAGTTCGGGAAGCATTCGCTAAGTCCATCGCTTATCTTCTTTGTACCAACAAATGCAGTACCAAGAGATAAGGAAACACTCATCATGGCTCAACAATCAATGCGTGGCATGCGACTAGGTTCAGAGAGTTTCGAAACAGCTGCTGGAGTAAACCTGTCGCCGAGAAATACTCACAAGTATCGCTGTGCTAAAGAACACATCTCAGAAGTAATCTTTGCTGAAGAAGCAGAAATTCCATCAGCCTGGAACTGCAAGTCTTGTTCTCTAGAGGCAGCGTTACTTGATGATGCCGGAAAGCAAGCATTTGAAACTGAACTTCCGAAGATTCCTAGAACCCATTACGAGATGTTGTTAGAGCGTAGAACTCGAGTTGAATTGGAAGAAATTCTAGAAGAGCGACTTATGGAACTTAAGGCCAGACGTTCAAGAGGACAAGCAGACGGTACTAACAGTTAGTTAGTTGCCTCTAAACAATCTTTTGACGCCCAGTTTGGTCATGAGCCAAAGAGCTTCGAACACTATGTCTTTGCTCATCTTGGAATCCCCTATTTCACGTTCAATGAAAACAATCGGAACTTCTGCAGTTCTTCCGCCTTCATTGATAGTTCGGTAGGCCATTTCGATCTGAAAAGAATATCCCCTAGCGTTGATGGACTCTAGATGCATGCCTCTCAGAAATGAAACTCTAAAGACTCTGAATCCTGCGGTCATGTCATTGAGCTTCGTACCGAGCATAATCTTTGCGAATAGGTTTCCACCTTTTGAAAGAAGTTGTCTATGCGCTGGCCAATTCTGAGTGCTTCCACCAGGAACGTATCTTGAGCCGATTACCAAATCGTGTTCATCTGACAGTGCCAACAATTTAGGAAGATCCTCAGCTCTGTGACTTCCATCTGCATCCATCTCAACAACAAACTCGTAATCGCGTTCAAAGGCGTAGTTGAATCCTGCAATGTAAGCAGCACCAAGACCTTGCTTATCTTTTCGGTGAAGGACCTTGACTCTGGAATTGGCAGATGCGATCTTGTCCGCCATAAGTCCAGTGCCATCTGGGCTGTCATCATCAACAATTAGAAGATCAACCTCAGGGTTGAATTTGAATAGTTCCTCTACCGAATGGTCTAGGTTTCCAGCCTCATTGAAGGTGGGCATGATGACTAGAACCTTCAAGAACGTTTCGCTCTCTTGCCTCTAATGATTAGTCCAAGCACTGCCAAAGGGAAAAGCAGGACACTGAATGCGAATGCTAGAGGTTCAACGTATCCACCGAACATCACAGCAGGAGTTATTTCGTTTCTCAATGCAATGTCTTCAACCATCGCACCTGGTTTGAAAGATTCAAGTTCAGTAATCACCGAACCATCTGCAGCGTACATACCTGATACTCCAACTGTGGACACTGCAACTACTGTGCGACCGGTTTCGATAGCTCGCATTCTGGAGATCGCTGCTTGCTGAACACCTTGTTCGCTCTTACCAAAGTCCGCGCTATTGGTTTGAATCATGATTGCCTGAGCACCTTGCTTCACTAAGTTGTGAGATAGGTAATCGAAGGCAACCTCGAAACAAATTAGAGACCCAACTTTAGTTCCGTTCGGAAGATCAAAGATTCCATCTCTGGTCCCAGAGCTCATGTCCCAACCAATAAGTCCAATGAGGTCCGGAGCAAGTGCCATAAAGAACGGTCTGTTTGGAACGTATTCGCCGAAAGGGACAGGTCTAATCTTGTGATAGTAATCGGCTAGGCCTGTCTCTGGAAGCCACAAGTCAACCTCGTTGAAGAAATCATCGCCTCTGAAAGTCTTCGTTCCAAAAAGTAGAGGAGCTTTAAGTTCTTCAGTAACAAACTCGCTGATTTTCATACTAGGTTCAAGTGCTGAGTTTGGGTCAAGATCTGAAGAGTTCTCAGGCCAGACCATTAGTTCAATGTCTTTGCCTTTATCTGTTGTTAGTACTTCTTTGGAAACCTTTAGATGTTTATCAAGAATCGAACCCGCTGGGTTCAATGCAAACAAACCTGCATTCGCATTTCCTTGAACGGCAGCTACCTTCATGGTTCCAGCTGTTCCTGTCGCGTCAAGAACTGTGACGGCAGGAATACCTAGGAAAGCCACACAGGCCACTGCAGTAGGAATAAGCATGCGTGATCGTTTGCTGATTCCTATCCCCTTTGGTTTAGGTTCGACGAATCGAATGGCTATGAGTGTTGCTACGAAGACAATGAGCCAAGTCAGCCCGGCTACATCTACGTAATAGACCCATTTCGCTAAGTGGGTATCTACTAGAGCCAGTCCTCCTCGAGCCCACGGAAGTCCTCCAAATGGCCATACTCCAGCCACGAACTCTCTAGCTGTGAAGATCGCTCCCATGACGAAGGCGACAGCGAATGATTGGGCGGTATTGAATTTCTTTGTCGCGATGAATTTCCAGATGACTGCAGCAAAGCCTGTGGCGGCACCAAAGATTAGCGCTGACATCAGAGATCCTGCAAACCAAGGAATCGGTCCCAGATAGGTTGTGAGCCACTTCAAAAGAAGTCCGAAGAATGCAAAGCCTGAGAAGATTCCGACTAAGAATGCTTTAAAGAAACCAAGTTGCCCAATTGAAGTCAAGATCAGGAAGTAACCGATAAAGATTCCAGGCCAGAAGTTGAAGGCTGGGTAGCTCAAAGCAATGAATGCTCCACCAATAGATCCAACTAGTGCTCTCCCCCAGAATGAGGTTGAATGCCTAAGCCAGTTGGTTAATTGAGTGAACACAATCTAAGCGTAATAGGAGTAGGCGACGATGCCACGCTTGATTTGGTCTATTGCAGATTGGGCAGTTGCTGAAAGTTCGTCTGGGTTAACCTTGGAGATTTGCTCTAGAAGATCGATTGTTTGCTTGCACCACCTGATGAAGTCTCCTGCGAGCATGCCAGTTCCCTTCATTACAGAGTCAAGACGAGAACCAGTGGCCCAACGATGCATCTGCAGAGCCATTGAAGAGTCAGGCTCTGTTGATAGAGGAAGGTTGTGATGTTTAGCTAAAGCTTGCAAGTCGTCCCAAACTTCAAGAGTCTCGTTGAAGACTGCTACGAATTCACCCTTAGGCATTTTCGGAGTCAAACTGTCGTCATCTCT
>JBDLVB010000056.1:0-5099 GCA_039805005.1 Actinomycetota bacterium | reverse complement strand
TGGATCTCTAGATGTAATTGAAATTGACGCTGCTAGCCATAACAAAGTTGAAGATGCTAGAGAGCTACGTGAGCGTATTGCTTTCGCTCCAACCAGAGACAGATTCAAGATCTTCATTCTTGACGAGGCTCACATGGTTACCAAAGATGGCTTCAATGCTCTCTTGAAGGTAGTTGAAGAACCACCAGCTCACGTGAAGTTCATTTTCGCAACGACTGAACCTGAAAAAGTTATTTCAACTATTCGGTCAAGAACTCACCACTACCCATTCCGTCTTGTTCCTCCTGCTCAGATGATTGAGTACTTAGGAGAAATGATTGCCTCTGAGAAGGCAAGTGTTGATGAAGGAGTTCTAAGCCTGGTTGTTAGATCAGGGGGTGGTTCGGTTAGAGATTCACTATCTCTTCTAGATCAGCTACTGGCTGGTTCAGAGAAGAATCACGTTACTTATGAGCGAGCAGTTGGCCTTCTTGGTTACACAGACTCTGCTCTTCTCGACACCTTCATTGATGCTTTTGGTAAAGGCGATGCTGCGGAGGTATTTGCAAGCGTTGACCAGGTAATTCAGAGTGGTCAAGACCCATCTCGCTTTGTTGAAGATCTACTTGAGAGAATCAGAGATCTAATTGTTGTTGGTTCTGTTGGCGAAAAAGCCAAGACAGTTCTTAGGGACATCCCTCAAGACCAGATTGACCGCATGAGATTGCAGGTTGAAAGATTTGGTAAAGCAGAACTTACTTATGCTGCTGAAGTTATTGCTGAGGGTCTAACCCGTATGAATGGAGCAACCAGCCCTAAGTTGCAGCTAGAACTTATGGTTGCCAAGGTGTTAGTTCCTGCTCAAGATTCAACTGAAACAGGCTCACTGGCCCGCATTGACAGGCTAGAACGACGTATGGGTCTTGGGGGCAATGCTCCAGCACAAGCTCCAGCTGCACCTGCTAAAGCACCTTCGACTGCTGCTCCAGCAGCTCCTGTTTCCACACATACTCAGCCTGTTGCAGCGGTTGCTCCAATTGTTATTCCTTCCGTTGCTCCAGTGACTAACCAGGTTCCTATCGTTAGTGATGCTCCTGCAGTGACTTGGGAAATGATGAAGAACTCTTGGGAAGAGATCAAGAGCACTCTGTCTGGTATTTCTAGAGCTGCTTGGCAAAACGTCTACACACAAACTCCTGTTGCCTTCGATGGTCAGGTTCTAGATATTCTCTTTGCTAATGAACACGACAAGACTGTTTTCCGTGACGGTGGACCAAACAGTCCTAGCGAATTACTTCGCAGAGCAATTTTTGAAGTATTAGGTGTGAGAGTTCAATATCGTGCAGCTGTATCAACTGCTGGGGAACCAATTGTTCAGGTGTCAACACCTAAGGCTGCTGCACCAACCGAACCAATTTCTAAGGTTCAAGAACCTGTCGCTGAAAAGGTAGACAAGAGCCAAGAAGTAAATGAGAAGAGAAACAAGTTGATTGATGAGGACTCATTAGTTGGCGATTCTGTGCTTCGTAATCTACTAGGTGCTGAACCTATTGAAGGAAACTAATTAGATGTATGAAGGTGTAGTTCAAGATCTAATTGATGCTCTGTCAAGGCTCCCTGGAGTAGGGCCTAAGTCTGCTCAGCGTATTGCTTTCTACCTGATTCAAACTGATGATGACCAGGCTCAAGAACTTGCCAAAATTCTTTTAGAAGCAAAAGAACGAGTTCGATTTTGTGCAACTTGTTTCAACGTAGCTGAACATGAGTTCTGTAACATTTGCAGAGATCCGAGAAGAACCAAAGAATCTATTTGCGTGGTTGAGGAATCCAAAGATGTTCAGGCCATCGAAAGAACTAGAGAATTCCGTGGTTTCTATCACGTGCTAGGTGGGGCAATTAGCCCAATCGAAGGTATTGGTCCAGATAACCTCCGAATCAGGGAGCTCATGTCACGTCTAAATGACACTGAGATCAAGGAAGTCATTATTGCTACAGACCCAAACCTTGAAGGTGAAGCAACCGCTACCTACCTAACTAGGCTGCTAGTTCCTTTGGGCATCACCGTTAGCCGCTTGGCTTCAGGCCTACCTGTGGGTGGAGACCTCGAATATGCCGATGAAGTGACCCTTGGCAGGGCTTTTGAAGGCCGTCGAGTAGTCAGTTAGCAGTAGGCTCTAGGCCCTAAGTGGGCTAAACTGGGGGAGTTCAGCGTTGAATACTCCCCCCTTTTTCCTAATCTGGAGATCTCAATTGGCGCTAATTGTGCAAAAATACGGCGGCTCGTCTGTAGGCGATGCTGAGAAAATCAAGCACGTCGCCGCTCGCATCATTGAGACCCAGAGAGCTGGAAACCAGGTTTGTGTCGTTGTTTCGGCAATGGGTGACACAACAGATGAACTTCTAGATTTAGCCAACCAAGTATCTGCTAACCCTGAGGGTAGAGAACTAGATATGCTTCTCACCTCTGGTGAGCGTATCTCTATGGCATTGCTTTCTATGGCAATCAATGACCTAGGTTCACCATCACTATCTTTCACTGGTTCTCAGGCTGGAATCATCACAGACGAGGTTCACGGTAATGCTCGTATTGCTGAAGTAACCCCTGATCGTGTCGCGGAAGCTCTGAATGCTGGAAACATTGCCATCGTTGCGGGTTTCCAAGGGTTTAACAGAGACTCTAGAGACATCACTACTTTGGGTAGAGGTGGTTCTGACACCACAGCGGTTGCACTAGCTGCTGCACTAAACGCAGATGTTTGTGAAATCTACAGCGATGTTGATGGAATTTACACCGCAGACCCAAGAGTTGTTTCAACAGCACAAAAACTAGACGTCATCGATATTGAATCTATGTTGGAGTTGGCTGCAGCCGGAGCAAAGATCCTGCACATTCGTGCAGTTGAGTTTGCTCGTAGACACAAGGTAGACCTAAGAGTCCGTTCAACTTTCAGTAATGATCCAGGTACCAAAGTTCTCTCTAATGAAGATGGAGTAAATCAAATGGAAGAGTCAATCGTTTCAGGAGTGGCAACCGATAAGTCACAGGCGAAGATTACTGTTATCGGTATTCCAGATGTACCTGGCAAGGCAGCGGCTGTCTTCACAACTGTTGCTGAAGCTGGAGCAAACATTGACATGATTGTTCAGAACACACCTACCGGTTCTGACGTAACCGACAGAGTGAGCGACATTAGCTTTACCCTTCCAAAGGGCGAGCTAAAAAAGGTTCTTGATGCTCTCGCTCAGAACAGAGCTGTGTTGGGCTATCGCGAACTTGAAAGCGATGAAGAAATCGGCAAGCTGAGCATCGTTGGTGCTGGCATGAGAACCCACACTGGTGTATCAGCAATTATGTTTAGAGCCCTAGCTGAGGCTTCAATCAACGTTGAAATGATTTCTACCTCTGAGATTCGTATCTCAGTAATTACTAGTCTCGAACAAATTGATGATGCTGCCCGTGCAGTTCACAAAGCATTTGATCTAGATGGCGATAGCCCAGTAACTGTTTACGCTGGCACAGGACGATAGGGATAAAAATGTCTAAACCAAATCTTGCTCTAGTTGGTGCAACCGGTGCCGTTGGCACAGTAATGATTGACATCATCAACAATCGAGAGAACATTTGGGGCGAGATTCGCCTTATTGCATCTGCTAGATCAGCAGGTAAGAAGATTACCGTTCATGGTCAAGAACTTACTGTTGTTGAACTAACCCCTGAAGCGTTTGATGGCATCGACATCGCTATGTTCGATGTTCCTGATGAAGTATCTGAAGTATGGGCACCAATTGCAGCCGCTCGTGGAGCAGTAGCAGTTGATAACTCAGGCGCATTCAGAATGGACCCTGAAGTTCCACTAGTTGTTCCAGAGGTAAACCCTGAGCAGGCTAGAAACAGACCTAAGGGAATCATCTCAAACCCTAACTGCACAACCCTGACCATGATGGCTGCTCTTGGAGCACTGCACAGAAACTGGACTCTTACTGAACTAGTTGTCTCTAGCTACCAGGCTGTATCAGGTGCTGGTGCTGCAGGTATTGACAGACTTCGTCAAGAAATCAGTGCCGTTGCAGGCAGCGATGTTGGATCACAGAGTGGCGATGTTGAAGCCCTGCTAAATAGCTCTGGTTTAGAGATTTCTGGCTCTGTTTTCCCAGCCCCTGTAGCACTAAACGTTGTTCCTTTTGCTGGTTCCCTAAAAGCTGGTGGATTCTCAAGCGAAGAGATGAAGGTTAGAGACGAAAGCCGCAAGATTCTTGGCATTCCTGGACTGAAGGTAGCCGCTACCTGTGTTCGAGTTCCTGTTCTTGTTAGCCACTCGCTGACTGTGCATGCAACCTTTGCTAACCCACTAACTGTTGCTGAGGTACACAAGACTCTTGAAGAAGAGCCAACCATCAAGCTTGTTGATGATCCAGCTAATGGTCAGTGGCCAACACCAACCATGGTTGCAGGTCAAGACCCAACCTATGTTGGAAGAGTTAGACAGTCTCTTGACTTCACAAACTCTATTGAGATGTTTGTGGTGGGAGACAACCTTCGTAAGGGTGCAGCTCTAAACACTTATGAAATTGCTGAGCTGGTTGCTAGCGAATTCTAATTTGCTCGGCTAACCTGAATACATGCGCAAGTTCGGGGTTTTATTTTTAGCTGCTATCACAGCACTGGCTTTAGCTTCATGTTCTTCACCTGCCCCAGAAGCAAAAGAGAAGCTACCTGAAAAGCCATCCATTGAAACTCCTGTTGTTGACGAAGCAGACTACAGCGATGGCTACGGCGGTTACATCTTCCGAGTTGGTGGAGGAACTGTCTGGTGCACCATCAACGTAAATCCTGGCTTTGCTCTCTGTGAACACAGAGATGTTGACGTTACCTACGAGATTCCAGAAGCACCTGCTTCTTGTGAAGGTGCTTGGGGTTACCAAGCCAGACTTTGGGCAATCCAACCATCTGAAGGATTGCCAGCGGACTGGTTCTGTTCCAGCGGTTTGTTCTCTGACCCAGAAGAGGCTTACAGCTTGCCATCGGGAAGCAAGATCGTAGTTGGCGATATCACTTGTTATGCAGCAGAAACTATTGCTCGCTGTGATAACACCAATGATCAGTATCTTGTGCTTGGTGC
>JBDLVB010000055.1:0-5197 GCA_039805005.1 Actinomycetota bacterium | reverse complement strand
AGCTCAATGATTGGCTTTAGATTGCCTTCATTTAGGTCTACGGCGAATGCCGGAACCTTCACTCTTCTGCCTTGGTCCACCTGGACTGTGCTGGTGCTGGCAAGCTTCTCTTGGACTACCTTGTTGGCTAGAGATGAGAGATCAACTCCCCCACGCATTGCTGAATTCATGTCGCTCAATTTATTGACCGAACACTCAGTAGACCTTGAGATGCGCCAACTAGGCGAATCTTTTCATTCGAACCAGACTCTGGAACGTAGAAGAGCAACATGTTGCTATAAACAATCTTTAGACCTGTTGAACTTCCTAAGGAACCAAGCAGAGTCTTTTGATCTAGAGCTTTCACAGAAACAGCAGCTCCATTGGCCTTTGGTCTAATCGTCGAAGTGTCATTCATGGTTAGTGCAATCAGACCACCGCGTTCAACGGTTTGAAGACCAATAATGTTTTGGTTTCCAAGTGAGTGCTGAAACTTAATCTTGGAACCGTTTTTTTCAACTTCTTCTTTTTGCTGAATCTGTGATTCTGATAGTTCCGCATAGAACTCATCTGAGGCAAGGTCAAATTCAACAGCGTACTTGCTATCAGTTCCCTTGTTCAAAGTGTCACCGTATTTGAATGGGATGCTCTTCAAAGGTGTCACTAGGAAGGAATCATCTTTGTTGACTGGTAGTGCACCGATAGCTTGGGCTGCTACGTTAGGGAAGTTTTCATCTGGTAGCAGATCAATCAAATACCAGAGCTTGTAGTTATCTCTCGGAGTTTTCTGCTGCAGAACAAGCATCTGCGGTGCACTGGTTGTTGAATCTGATTTAGTAACAACCATTAGAGTTCTTGGCTGCCAAGCAACTCCCGGCGTTGGAAGTTCCATAGGCAGTGCAACAGTTATTGGGTTAGCAATAATTGGTGGAAGCTTTGGAATCTTCTTGCTCTTTGACTGCAGGAGGTATTGAATTCTTCTAATCTGAAGAGCTGAACCAGCCACTCTCTTCACTAGAGCCTTGTCGTCTCTGCTTGCATCAGCATCTTTAACTGTGGTTGCTACATCAGCAACGATTCTCTGAAGTTGAGCCTCGGTCACAACTACATTCACTGATTCATACTTAGGCTTTTCAACCTCGGCTGTTGGAGATGAACATCCTGCCAATAACGAGAGCGAAACAATTGCTGTAGGGGCCGCTAGGAATCTTCTTCTGTCTGATCTGCCCTTTGCTCTTCTACCGCGAACAGGAACATCTTTTTGAATCTTGCGACGATACCTTGGGCCGGATGGAGATTTAGGAATTCTTCTTCTAGGGCCGCGAAGCTTTCTAATGTGTCTGAAAGCCAAGTAGTTCATGATAATTGCTGCCAAAAGCAGAATGAAACCACCAATGATTAGAACTTGAGGCCAATTGATTAGTGGCTTTGAATCCCAGAGCACTGCAATCTTGTCCGGTGCCCTGCTGACACCATTGCTTGCCAAAAGAACGGCAGTGTCATCAAACATGGTGACAACATTTAGAAGTTTGTTTTTTACAGTCAGCTGGCTTCGCCACATGTCGCTGCCTGCAGGGTTAGCATCCAACCCGCCTGAAGTCACGGTGCTCACATCCGGCTCAAAAGTCTTCTGATTGATGTTTAGGCGCGAGTAATTAGATGTTCCAATCCACTCCTGGATGTCGCTCTCTCGCCCATCTGCGTAGAAGATCTCGTCAACTCCAGAGGCTTCAACTGAAATCTCGCCTTCAAAGGATTTCAGGGTGCTGTTTGGGATTAGAACGTAGGAATAAGGTGCTGAAACCTCAAATTCGACCCTTTTGCTAGTGCTTTCGGCAAATGGCTCTCTGATGGCATATCCCAGTAAAACGCTGATTGCCGAGGCAATTAGGAGCACTGTGGCTATAACAAAACGCATAATGCTCCTTTCAGGCTAAACTTGGGTTGATTGACGACCCCGTCTATTCTACCCAAGCCCCAGGAGAGCACCCTTGGCAGCCGATGAGACTGATTTCCCGCTAGTAATGCGTGGCTATGACCGCGGTCTAGTCGACGACGCTATCAAGGATTTCCGCAAAGAACTTATAAATCTGACCAATTTGAACAATCAATTGGCTTCTGAGCTCAGGGATGCTCAAAATCGCCTTATTGAGCTCGAATCAGCCGCTCAAGAGGCTAAAAGCCCTAGTTACGCAGGTGTTGGAGCCAAGGCAGCCCAGGTTCTAAGTAACGCTGAAGAACTAGCTATCAGGCTGGTTGCCGATGCAGAAGCAGAGCGAAAAGGCGTTCTAGACGGTGTTGTAGCCGAACTGGAGCAGCAGAGAGCTGATGCTCAGGAATACTACGACGAACTTGTTGCCGAAGCTCAGCGCAGATCAGAACGAATCCTGGGCTCTGCTAAGGCTGATTATGACGAAACCTTAGCCAAGGCAGCGGTTGAAGCCCAAAGAATTATTGACGAAGCCACCCGAGAAGCAGGAAGCATCAGAGGTGCTGTTGCAACAGAGGTTGCAAGGATGAGAGCAACCTCTAAGCGTGAAATTGAAGTTAGAGAAGCGAACTCTGCAAGAGAACTAGCAGAACGAAGACTCATTCTTGAACGTCAGCTAACTCAGCCAATAAGTGCGACCCTAACTTCTGCCCTTCTCAGTGAGCAGGAACGAATCGATCTGGATCTTGAGTTGACTGCTAGAAGAGCAGAAGCTGAAGCCAACTACCAGAAGAAGTATCAGGAAGCTGTTGCCCAAACTCAGCGTTACCTTGATAACGCCAATGCTCAGCTATCAACTGCCCTTACCAAGGTTGCTACCGCCCGTCTTGAAGCAGAGACTCTGGAAGCTGCGGCTAGATCAATCAACAAGGCTTCCACCGAAGTCGCCAGGGCTAAAGGTGAAGAAATCATCGTCGCCGCTGAAAGCGAAGCGAGAGCAATTCTTGCCTCGACAAGAAAGAAAGTCGCTGAAAGACTTCACTCGATGGAAAGCGCTGAGCGAAAACTCACTCAAGAACGAGAAAGTATTGTTGTTTATCTCAATAACCTAAAGCAGGTTATTGAACAGATGAGCAAAGAGATTAACTAGGAAAAAGGAGCGGTGATGCAAGAAACAAAGAACACTAGACTCACCCACGCATTTCAGATTGGATTCCTAGGAGCCCTTGGTGTGCTCACTGCTGTTGCTCTTGGCAGTGCAGTTATTTCAATTGCTGGGATTATTACCTCAATCATTACTGCTCTCTTCATCACCCTAGGTCTTGAGCCCTTGGTTCAGCTTCTGCAGAAGCGAGTAAAGAAGCGTGGTCTAGCCATAGCCATAGTTGGTGTTGGTGTGTTCGCAGCTCTAAGTGCTGTTGTGTTTGCAATTTTGCCTCCGCTTTTCTCTCAGGCAAACACATTCATTACAAACCTTCCAGAACTGATGAAGGAGTTTGTAAAACTTCCTTGGGTTGAAAGCATTGACTCAAGACTTGATGGAGCGATCGGAACAGCACTAAACGGTGCTGGCGACTTCTTAGTTGATAGCAAAAACTGGCCGACTCTTCTTGGAGGAGTAGTGCAGGTTGGACTTTCAATCTTCAACGGCATTATCGGTTTTCTAACTGTCACCATTCTCACCATCTACTTCATGGCTGCTTTGCCAAGCATCAAGAGAGTTGGCATTTCACTTGTTGCTAACTCAAAGCGAGCAAAGCTAGAAGGAATAGTTGAGAAGGTAATAGGTTCAGTTGGTCGCTATGTGATGGGCCAAGTAGTTGTTTCTTCCATCAACACATCTATCCTGTTTACTGTTTTGATCATCGCTGGCGTTGATTTTGCAGTGGTGCTTGCATTCATCAACTTCTTACTGGTACTTATCCCAATCATTGGTTCAATTACCGGTGCAGCCATCGTGATCCTGATTACTGCTGCTACCTCTCCAACAGAGACAACTATTGGAGTGGCTATAGCCCTATTGCTCTACATCCAGATTGAGGCTTACCTAGTTTCTCCTAGAGTGCTGAAGCGAGCTGTGAACGTTCCAACAGCGGTAATCATTGTCTCCGCCCTAGTTGGTGGCGCACTGGCTGGAATTCTGGGCTCACTGTTGGCTATCCCAACAGCAGCAACGGTTCTACTTATTATTCGTGAAGTATGGGTTCCTAGGCAGGACAAGCTCTAAGCCGGATAGAACTCAGGAAGCGGATAGCTTCCAGGATTTACGACCTTAACAATCTCGTCAAGTACTCGCTTGGTCGCACTCTCGCCAACCCACAGGTGCTTAGCATCTAGGACATTGATGAGTTCAATCTTCTTGATTGCTAGAAACCTAACTGCTGCTTCATCAGGCTTGAGGTAGTCATCTAATTCAGGAATTAGAGCAACAAGTTTCAAATCAACGTTGTTCCATCGCTCAAGTTCTTCAACGCTTGTTCTGTGAAGCGGCGGTGAGAGCAGGATTGCACCAAGAACATTTAGATCAGGTCCATACTTCAAGGCAAGTTCAGTTCCAAAGGACCAACCAACAAGCCAGATGTTAGGCAACTTGTTTTCTAGTGCATAGTTCACAGCCGCTTCAACATCAAATCTCTCAGCTACTCCACCATCAAATGAACCTTGACTTGTTCCGTGCGGTGAAGTTGTTCCTCGTGTGTTGAATCTCAAGATTGCAAGATCTGCTAATTCAGGCAAACGATTAGCGGCCTTGCGATAGATATGCGAATCCATAAAGCCACCAGCAGTTGGCAAAGGATGAAGCATGATCAATGTTGCAACCGGAGGCTTGTCTTTAGGCAAAGCTAACTCTGCAACTAGCTCAAGCCCGTCTGAAGTTTTCAGGACTAAAGGAATTCGGTTAGACGGAAGTTCTACCGATGAACGAATTTCTATTTGACTCAAAATAATCTGCCTTGAAACTTTTGCCAGCACTGACTGTGAAAGTGTCTTCTCTTTTCAGGCCCATAGGCACTCTCCCACGCAACAACGTGGGTAATGCCTGTTCCAAAGGTAAGAGAACAGAATGGACAGATCCACTTCTTTGACTCCTCTGAGTTATTTCCAGAAGTTGTCTGAACAAAGAACTCAACACCATTTTTGATAACTGAGCTCTTGATGCCATCTCTTAGACGAATGATGTCGATAGGCTCATCTTCAGTTTCATTCTTTTTGAAACCTTTAGGTTTATTGTTTCTGCCCACGACTTAGTACCAGTTGAACTTATTAGAGTGAGCCATCGCTCCACAT
>JBDLVB010000054.1:0-5224 GCA_039805005.1 Actinomycetota bacterium | reverse complement strand
AGCTGAAGGCTGGTTTGCACGTATCTTCCAACATGAGTTTGACCACCTAGAGGGCATCCTGTATGTGGACAGACTTATTGAGGAGTACAAAGCGGAAGCTGCCGAGATAATCGAGGAACGTGGCTGGGGCAAAGATGGTCTCTCCTGGCTTCCAGGTCAAGAAAAATTAGAGGGCTAAAGCCCCAAGACGATACATTCTCAGAAGCAGCTGCGATCGAGTGTCCAAGACAAGAAGTCTTTGAACTTTCAAAAGAGTCGCGTTCACTTTTACTTTCGATAACCCTGAGTCGCTAGACATTTGAGCGATGTCATTTAGCTGACAGAATGACTTCACAACCTTGGCCTCTTTGGCATCTAATGTGTCAAGTGCTACAGCTGCACTTTGGAAACCTTCTTGACTAATCGTCAACTCACCTAGTTGTGATAGCAATTCTCTAATCGCAAAATCAGCATTTGGATCCGAACAAGCCAAAACTTTAGAAATAAGTTTTTCAACTCCGTCGCTTACAAACACACAATCAACTGCACCTGACTCGATGGCAGTCACTCGAAGCTGAGTCTCGTCAAACTGTGTGCCTATCAAAATACGACCGATGGTTTCCTGTTGCACAACCGCTATAGCGTGAAGTGCTTTGATGTAATCGAATGCAGATTGAGTTCCGAGTCTTTGTTCAACGATTGCAACGTCATAAGTCACGTCCAAAAATTCTTGTGGCAAAAGACCGTGACCGTCGGAGTCAAAAACTATCTGACATTTTCCACTGACTTCCAAAGCAGCTCTTCGTGCTGATCTCAGAGAATCAGATCCACCTAGTAAAGCAACTCGAAGAGTGACCAAACTAATTACCTTCGGCGTAGTTGATGATGTTAGGGAAAGCTGCAGAAACTGTGAATCCAACTCCTGGAACTCGAACGAAATCCATGGTTCCTTGATACAAGGCTGCACGCTCTTGCATTGCAGTTAGACCAGCTCCGATAGGTCGCTCGACCAGGGCCTTCCTGTCATCTTGTTCTGTGTAGCCAGTGATGTCTAGGTCCAGGTTTCTTTGAGTTTCTTCACCGTTGTCTTTGATAACAACCTGCATCGCCTTCTCTTGCCAGTTGAAATCGATGTCAACTTCAGTACCGATTGGGGTGTGCTTATAGATGTTATCTAGGGATTCAAAAACAATTCGATAGAGAATCAAATCTGCTCCGACTACTAGCTTGATTGGAACGCCTTGTTCTCTAAATGAGACCTTGTAGCCATACTCGCGGTAAGAAATCAATAAAGCGTTCAGATCTCGTAGACCTGGCAATGCCAATGCCTTCTCTTTTTGAAGCCCAAGCAGATCGCTCAGTCTTCTGATTTCTGCGTAGGACTTTTTCAAGCCTTCCAGTAAGTTATCTAGAAGTCTTGGAGCGATGGTTGGATCTGTTTTTGCAGCATAGATTCCAGCTTCAGTGGATGCCAGAGTAGCTCCAACTTGCTCTAGGAGTATGTCGTTTACATCACGAGCGATACCGAATCTTCTATCTTGTTCAGCTAGTGCCAACTGGTTTGAAGCAACTTGATGTGTTAGCAATGCCTTATCAAAATCAGTTCCGACGTGAGTGATTCTTGTGTAGAGAAGTCTTCCGATGAACCAAGCATTGGCATTGATAGCAATCAGGGCAACGAATCCAGCAAGTGCTAGAACTGCCTTGGCTTCGTCTGAAGGAAGAGCGAGCCCGTAAAAAGTGCCCTCTTCTGGCAAGTTGAATACCAACCAGAAGTAAGCGATAGATCCAAGAATGATGTTTAGTAAGAATCCAATCCAACGTGCTCGCGTTGAGGCGAATGCGGCGAGAATCAAAAGACATACGGTGATTGAGATCTGAGATACCAGAGTTTCCAGCCCCAAATAGTTTGGCATAAAGATTCCAATAGAGAACAGTGCTATTGAGACGTATGGAAGAGCTCTCGATAATGCAACAGACGCTGCAAGAACTAGTGCTGCGGGAATTGTTTCAACGCCTTGAATGAGGAAATCGATGCCTCCAAAAACGAAGAGACATGCAAGAGCAAGAACGCTAGTTGGGAGCCATAACTGGTCGCGAATCCAAAGAAACATCTGGTCTCCTGAAGGGCTTCATGAAATGGCTCCCCGGCTTGGACTCGAACCAAGAACCTATCGGTTAACAGCCGATTGCTCTGCCAATTGAGCTACCGAGGAATGCTGCCTAAGCAACTTTCATACTTTACCAAAAACTTTGATCTTTTTCTTGACCTAGAGCAATTAGTAGCCAAGTTCAGGGTCAACTAGGCCAACCCAGTCCCCTAAACCCTTGTAAGCGGCTAGATTCTCTCGAATTCTTATCGAGAAGAGCCTGATTACTTGAGCGTTAGTGTCCGCGGTATGGGGGGTGATAATCACGTTCTTGGCAGTCCAAAGTGGATGGCCATCTGGCAGAGGCTCAGGATCAGTCACATCAACTCCAGCCCCAGCAATTACCTCATCGTTTAGCGCTGTTACTAGGTCCGAGGTGTTCACAACCGCCCCTCTTGCCACGTTGATGAGGTAGGCAGAGCTCTTCATCTTCTTCAAACGGTCGAGGTTGAACAGATTCCTGGTGCTCTCGGTCAATGAGCACGCCAAGAACACCCAGTCCGCTTCAGGAAGGTGCTCATCTAATTTATCTAGCTGAACAGTCTTTGTAGCTCCTTCAAGGTGCTCTGCTCTATTTCGAACGACTGTGATGTTACATCTAAACGGAGCTAGCTGCTTCATGAGTTCCTCGGTGATTCCACCGGCACCCACAATCAGAATGTTGGCATCGTAAAGCGAAGCTGCAAACTTTCTACCCCAACTACGAGCCTCTACTCGTTCACGCACTACTCTGCCCAAAACAAGAGCCAACATGAGAGCATGTTCGGCAACAGGCTCACGATATGAACCTTTGGCGCACGCAAATCGAACTGGAAAATTAAGAACGTTCTGAAAAGCATCAACTCCAGCGAATGGAAGTTGCACAAACTCTAATTGCTTGTTCTCCTCAAGTAATTTCTCTAAACCTTTTGGGTCCGAGTAATCAGTCCAAATAACCGCACCAACTTCGTCAGTAAGAGGCGAAAGTACTGAGCCGCTGTCTAGAACGGCTTGTTCGTAGGCTGGAAAACTCTTTGGAGCAATAGTCACCAAAGACTTATTGATACTCATCGAAGTTCTCTGATCTGAGCCTCAATAGCCATCAGCTGACGTTGCATTAGGTTGTGCTCATCAGGCTGAGTCTCAGGATTGATTAGAGCAAGATTTGATCGCATGGCATCTCGCTGCCTAGTTAGCATCTTTCGCTGGGCACTAGCTATGACTCCAACTGCATAACTCTGTATCTCGTCAGGAGTGCTAACCGGAATCTCTTTACTTCCCAGCTGTCTTACTAGACCGTGCAACACCTCAGGTGTGCGAGATCCAATCTGGTTGAACCAGTCAGGTTGATGAATTGAGCTAATTGCTTCAGCTGCAGCCTGAGCAATAACCACATAAGCAGGTGTTCCAAACATGCTCTGACAGATTTGCAAAGCAGCTTCTGGAGACCAAGCTGATGGAACTTGAAGCAAGACAGCCAGGACTTCCTGTTCCAGTCGAGTATTGGCATCTTGCAAGTTCGGCATCGGGAACTCAGTCCCCTCTTCTGGCGGAGGTGGCTCCCCCACATTCATCTCTGGTGGCAAATAATTAGACTCTCCGCGTCTTGAGTTTGCTACCGCTGCAGCTCTTTGCTTTGTGAGCTCTGCGCCAAGCAAGCGGTTAATCTCATCATTACCAAGTTGGACTTTGCCAGCGAGCGTGCGGACGTATTCCTCTCTAGCACCTAAGTCCGTAATGCGAGTGAGAACGGCGACTGCTGCAGTTGCAGCAGATAGACGACCAGGATAAGAACTGAGATCATGTCCAGCGATCTTTTGGTCTAGAGCAAATTCATAAATAGGACGCTTAGTCTCAATCATCGCGACAACAGCGGAATCACCCTTTTGAATTCTTAGATCACAAGGGTCTAAACCTTCTGGTCCAACCGCCACAAAAGTTGAAGCAATGAACTTGCCTGATGACTCAAAGGCTCGCATGGCAGCTTTTTGACCAGCGGCATCAGGGTCAAATGTGAATATAACTTCGGCTGACTCGCCTCCGGTACCAAAGATTTGATTGATCTTTCTGATGTGGTCATCACCGAATGCAGTTCCGCATGTAGCAACTGCTGTGGTGATGCCCGCTAGATGACATGCCATTACATCTGTATAACCCTCAACAACTACTACCTGACGATTCTTAGCGATTTCCTTCTTTGCTAAGTTCAAGCCATACAGCACCTGTGACTTGTGATAGACCGGGGTTTCCCCTGTGTTGATGTATTTAGCTAATGGATCATCTTCATAGATCTTGCGAGCACCAAAACCAATTACTGCGTTGGTTGCATCCCTAATCGGCCAAACCAATCTTCCTCGGAACTTGTCGTAGGTTCGACCTTCTTTAGCAACTAGAAGATCAACTTTTACAAGCTCTTCCTCGGTGAAACCTTCCTTCTTGAGGGCCTCTCCTAAACTGTTCCAACCCTTTGGTGCATAGCCAACCCCAAAGTGTTCTGCCGCCTGCTTGTCAAAGCCTCTCTGACTTAGAAAATCTCTAGCAGTTTGAGCTTCCGGACTCTCAAGTGATGAGGAAAAGAACTTGGCTGCTGCCTCATTGGCAGCGAGAAGACGGGCTCGGTTCACACCTTCATCGCGATTGCTGCCAGCTTCGTAAGTGATCTCGTAAGAAATCTTTGATGCACACTTCTCCACGGCTTCATAGAACGTAATGTTTTCAATCTTTTGCAAGAACTTATAAACATCGCCACCTTCGCTACAACCGAAGCAGTGGTAGAAACCTTGATCCGGTCTCACGTTGAAGGAAGGAGACTTCTCATCGTGAAATGGGCATAGACCTTTTAGAGAGCCAACGCTAGCCCCCTTGAGTTGGACGTATTCGCCAACAATGTCTGCAATGTTAACTCGCTGTTTGATGGCTTCAATGTCTCTAGTTGGAATACGGCCAGCCATTACTTGCCACTTCCCTTGAGAACCAAAGCTTCATGCATCTTTGAAGCAGCTGCATCAGTGAGAACCGCAATCTGATCAACAATCACACGGTGTTTGTCTGTGTCACTCTTAGCTTTGCTCCAGGCTTCTTTCGAATAACCGTCAAGGTACTCACCGTTTGAAGCA
>JBDLVB010000053.1:0-5357 GCA_039805005.1 Actinomycetota bacterium | reverse complement strand
TGCCGATCAAGTCTTCCTCTGCCAGAATTCTGATTTTCAGTAAGAAGGACTGAAAAATCAGTCCATAACTCTGGATTATTCACTGCAAAAGACAGTAAATCGCTGTTTGTTGAGCCTGTTACAGGTAAATACTCAATTCTGGAGGCAAATTCGCTACTGAGTTTTAGTTCCATGAGTTCTAGGTTAGACCCTTCAACCGACACCTCTTGGATAGAGTTGCAGTTGAGCCAGAGAACCTCTGCACAACCAAAATTGGAGACAAGCTTTGACCGATAAGAATACGCCTGACCTTTCTACTACAGCAGGCAAGATCGAAGACCTACGTAACCGCTACCACGAGGCTGTTTACGCAAGCGGTGAAGCCGCCATCGCTAAGCAGCACGCCAAGGGCAAGAAGACCGCTCGTGAGCGTATTGAGCTATTGCTTGACCCAGGGTCATTCGTTGAAATGGATGAGTTTGTTAGACACCGCTCTACTGCATTCGGCATGGACAAGAACCGCCCATACGGTGACTCTGTAGTTACCGGTATCGGAACTATTGGTGGACGCCAGGTTGCACTGTTCTCTCAGGACTTCACAATCTTTGGTGGTTCCCTTGGTGAAGCAGCTGGAAACAAGATCATCAAGATCATGGATCTAGCTATCTCAACCGGTGTTCCTCTTATTGGAATTCTTGATTCAGGTGGTGCTCGTATTCAAGAAGGTGTTATTGCTCTTGGTAAATACGGTGAAATCTTCAAGCGTCACACAATGGCATCTGGAGTTATCCCTCAGATTTCTATCATCATGGGTCCAGCTGCCGGTGGTGCTGTTTATGGTCCTGCGCTAACTGACTTTGTGATCATGGTTGATAAGACTTCAAACATGTTTGTTACCGGTCCTGATGTCATTAAGACTGTTACCGGTGAAGTAGTTGAGATGGAAGAACTTGGTGGAGCTCTAGCCCACAACAAGACTTCTGGTGTTGCTCACTACCTTGCAAGTGATGAAGATGATGCGTTGGACTATGCAAGAAACTTGCTTAGCTTCCTACCAGAAAACAACTTGAGTGAACCAGTTCACTACGAGAGCGAAGATGCTTTCGAAATTACTGACGAAGACAGAGTGCTGAACAGCATTATTCCTGATTCACCTAACCAGCCTTACTCAATGATCAAAGTTATTGAGTCAATCGTTGATGACAACCAGTTCTTGGAAGTTCAGCCTCTATTCGCACCGAACATCTTGATTGGTTTCGCTCGAGTTGCTGGACAGTCAATTGCTATTGTTGCTAACCAGCCAAGTGCACTTGCAGGAACACTAAACATTGATGCTGCTGAAAAAGCTGCTCGTTTTGTTAGATTCGCAGATGCATTCTCAATCCCAGTATTAACTCTTGTTGACGTCCCAGGATATCTACCTGGTGCAGATCAGGAGTGGGCTGGCGTGATTAGACGTGGAGCTAAGTTGCTATATGCATACGCTGAAGCAACTGTTCCGCTGGTAACGGTTATCACTCGCAAGGCTTACGGAGGTGCATACATCGTTATGGGCTCTAAGCAACTTGGTGCAGATATCAACCTTGCTTGGCCGACAGCTGAGATCGCAGTTATGGGTGGACAGGGTGCTGTAAACATTTTGTTCCGCGACAAGATCAAAGCTGCTGAAGAGGCTGGCGAAGATGTGAAGAAGGTAAGAGCTCAGCTAGCTGCTGAATACACATACAACGTTGCTAGCCCTTACCTTGCAGCTGAACGTGGTGAGCTAGATGGAATCATCGAGCCTGCCGCTACTCGTATCAGTGTTATCAAGGCTCTAGCTGCCCTGAAGACTAAGCGAGCCACCACGCCTCCTAAGAAGCACGGAAACATCCCACTGTGATGAACCCAGAGCCTATTTCTGAAACCATCAAGGTTCTAGCTGGTAGCCCAACTCCTGAGGAGTTGGCTGCAGTTGTTGCAATCTTGGAGGCTGCTCACGCTGAGCAGGTAACAGAAGGAAAGAAGCGGGCTAAGAAGCCTGCTTCCTCTTGGAATAGAAATGCATCTATCTTTAGGAACGATCTGAACCCTGGCTTTGGCCAATGGAGAGCTCAGTATCGTCCAGGGCTGGACTAATTACTCACTAAAACAGGACTAGATTTGTCCTAAGTAATTTGACCTACCCGAAAGGTATCAAGATGTCACGTGAACCATCCAAGTTAGACCTGCTTGCTGAAGACTGGGTAAAAACCCTTGTTGATCTAAGTCCTGAATTTGCTACCTATGCAGGTTTCAAAGTTGGCGAAGACAGGCTAGAGGACACCAGCCCAGAAGCAGCGGCTCACCACAACAAACTTGAAAAAGAAATGCTTGCCAAGGTTGAAGCAACTGAAGTTCGCGATGATGTGGACAAAGTCACCAAGCTTGCGATGACTTCAACATTGAAGCTAAGCGGTGAGATTTACGATTCAGGTCTTGGCAATAGAGACCTAAACCCAATCGCTTCTAACGCTCAAGGCATTAGAGACATCTTTGACCTATCTCCAACAGCAACAGAGGAGAACTGGTCAAACATCTCTAAGCGAATGAAGGCTGTTGATGGAGCGGTTGATGGCTACATCGAAACTCTTCGCAAAGGTATTGAAGCAAAAGACACTCCTGCAATCCGTCAGATTGTTCTAGCAACCACTCAGGCAGAACAGATTCTGGCTGCTGATGGTTTCTTCAGAAAGTTTGCCAAGAATGCAGCACCTGAATCAGGCGAACTACCTGCATCACTAAAAGCAGAACTTGAATCATCTGCTGAAATTGCAACTGCAGGATATGCAAAGCTTGTTGACTTCTTCAAGAATGAACTACTACCTGCAGGAAACAAGGAAGATGCAATTGGGCGTGACCGCTACCAGTTGCTCAGTGCAAGATTCCTAGGTAAGAAGGTTGATCTAGATGAGACCTACGAGTGGGGTATTGAAGAACTTGCTCGCGTAGTTGCTGAACAGAATGCAGTGGCAAATGAAATCAAGCCAGGTGCAACTGTCCAAGAAGCTATTGAGGTTCTAGACAACGATCCTTCACGCAAACTTCACGGCACCGATGAACTGCAACGTTGGATGCAGAAGCTAAGCGATGCTGCAATTGAGAAACTAAGTGGAACCCACTTTGACATTGCAGAACCACTGAGAAAACTTGAGTGCATGATTGCTCCTACCCAGCACGGTGGTATTTACTACACCAGCCCTACCGATGACTTCTCAAGACCGGGAAGAATGTGGTGGTCAGTACCAGTTGGTGTAACCGAGTTCGACACTTGGAGAGAAACAACAACTGTTTATCACGAGGGTGTTCCAGGACACCATCTCCAGATTGCTCAGAAGGTTTACAACAAAGCTGAATTGAACTCATGGCGTCGTCTTGCATCATGGTCTTCAGGCCACGGTGAAGGTTGGGCCCTGTATGCAGAGCGTTTGATGCAGGAGCTTGGCTTCCTAGATGATCCAGGTGACCGTTTAGGAATGCTCGATGGACAGCGTATGCGTGCAGCTCGAGTTGTTCTAGACATCGGTGTTCACCTAGGCAAGCCAAGACTTGACGGAACTGGCAAGTGGGACTTCGACTACGCTCTTGATTTCATGAGCAAGAACGTCAACATGAGTGAACAGTTCATCAACTTTGAAGTGCACCGTTACTTCGGTTGGCCTGGTCAGGCTCCTTCATACAAGATTGGTCAGCGTATCTGGGAAAACATCCGTGATGAATACAAGGTTCGTCAAGGCGCTAACTTCAATATCAAGGACTTCCACATGAAAGCTTTGAACTTGGGAAGCGTTGGATTAGATACACTAGAAACAGCGTTGCTGGGATAGCAAACGACGGTCCGAAACCCCCTTCATTGAAGGGGGTTTCAACTTTAACCTGTCCCCTTAAGTGGGGACTTAAAAACGCTTCCGATTTCCACAATATTTGGACCATTGGAAATAGTTTTTCTTTAGGTATATGCAAGTAGATCTAAGGGGTCTAAGCAATTACCACCAGGGGACGGGCCGAGTTCTAGAACAACAGAACAAAGGCCCGTTGGGGTTTAAAGCCTTAGCGATAGAACTGGTTGAGCTTGACCTGGAATGGTTGCCACAACTGTCAATCTAAAATCTTCACCCTTAGGGCTTCTGATAGTTACACGACCCTCAGAAACTACTTGAAGGGCTTCTACAGCTTTGTTGAGGAGTTCATCTCTCTCCAGCGGGGTTAGATCCTGTGTGCCACCTTCATCCAGAATTAGCACCTCAACACCGAGATTTCTAAGTCGTTGAACTTCGGCAGTCATAGCCTGGGTGAGCAAGTCTCTACCTCTCAAGTTATCTCTAAGTGTTGCTTCGACTAATCTCGTTGACTGTTTCAGGTCTTCATTTAATGGAGTTCTTGCATCTCTAATTACAGAAAGCAGAGGAACCGCGGTGCCTAACACCTGGGACAGCCTCTGTTGACGCTCACGAGTTGCCGCTTCAAGTTCAGCAATCTTTGTGCGCGCCTCAATCTCTTTAGCTCTAAATTGCTCCGACTCTCTAGTAGCTCTTGCTATCCCTCTTGAAACTCCAAGACCTGCGAGCACGAAAACTAAAGCACCTGCTAAACCAGCAGAAGCTATTGCTCCTGATCCATATTCAATAATCAATACACCGATGAGAAGAGCAAGACCGATAAGAGCTAGTCTGGCTTGCTGTCTGACCGCAGTTGCAGTGAGAACCAAAGCAATTCCCATTACAACCCAGGCTCCAATGCTGTCATCGCCAACGATTTGACGCTGTGTGATTACTAGTAGTGGCAAGGCCAATCCTGCAGCTAGGTTGATGAAGCCTTGCCAACGAGGCAACTGCAATCCCCTAAAGAAAATAAGTGTTGCAGCGGAGCAATAGAAATAAATTACTAATGCAACTATTTCGAGATAGCGAGATGTAAATCCTGGTAACAACATCGATTGCACTGGAAGATAAAGCGCGTATACAAAAGGCAATATGGATGCCACAGCCCGATTGATTGATATCAACTGTTACTCCATTCCAACACAACAGTTGTGCCTTGGCCAGGTTGTGAAACAACGTGCGCGGATCCACCGACAGATTGCATGCGTCCGATGATAGAAGTCTTAATTCCAAGTCTCCCCCGATTTACTTGGCTAACCCTAAATCCTTTTCCATCATCAAGAACGACTACCTTGATTCCTGCCTTGCTGGACTTCAAGCTAAGTTCTCTAGTAGCCTTTGGCCCAGCATGCATGATCGAATTATGGATAGCTTGAAGGGTTGCCTCAGTGAGGGCGGACACCGCTTCAGCGTCTACTGAAATGCTTGTAGTGCAGTTCTTTTTAGCCCTGATTTGAGGGTCAATTCTCTCGGCTGCCA
>JBDLVB010000052.1:0-5813 GCA_039805005.1 Actinomycetota bacterium | reverse complement strand
TTGATTGGGTCGCTGATATACATGTGGGCCATAGAACTAGATGCTCTCTGCATTGGCTTTCCATAGTCTCGAAGCTTAGCTAGAGCACCTTGTAGTCCTTCAGGGAATCTAGTGATCTCCGCACCTGATGCATCGGCTAGATACTCTCTCTGTCTTGAAACAGCAGCACTAACAATAGGACCAATAAGAGCTGAGATGATCCAGGCAACTATTCCAAAAGCAATTAGGAATATGGCTAGCTGGCCGCTGTCTTTGCTTCTTGAGTGACTTGAATAGAAAGCCATTCTGATGAAGAAGTCCGCCAAGATGCCAACAGCACTTACTAAACCAAAGACAATGGTTGAAACTCTAATGTCGTAGTTCTTTACGTGAGCCATCTCATGAGCCATAACACCTTGAAGTTCATTGTCATCCATGATGGCTAGAAGACCTGTTGTTGCTGCAACTACAGCATGCTTAGGGTCTCTTCCAGATGCAAAGGCATTAGGAGCTTCATCTTTAATTAGATAAACCTTAGGCATTGGCATGCCTTCTGAGATTGAAATGTTTTCAACGATTCGCCAAAGTCTTGGATTATCTGCTTTAGTGATCTGCACAGCTCCAGAAGCTGCAACAGCAAATGCTCCAGCTGCGTAGTACTGAATCAAAGCGTAGAGAGCAACAAAGCCAATAATCATGAAAGCTGATGAACCATAGCCGGTTGCATAACCGGCATAGGTAGCTAGTCCTCCGATAAGTAACACGAAGAAAATTATTATGAAGACAGTGTTTCGCTTATTAGCAGCTATCGCTGAATACATTTAGTAATTCCTAAGAAGGTATTAGAACTTGACCTGAGGTGCATCTTGGATAGCCGCAAGATCTGCAACTTCGAAGAATGCACGCTCTGTGAAACCAAGACCTGTTGCGAAGAATGAGTTAGGCCATACCTTGATCTTGGTGTTTAGTTCACGAACTCCACCGTTATAGAAACGACGAGCAGCCATGATCTTGTCTTCAGTGTCAGATAGTTCTGACTGAAGGTTTAGGAAGTTTTGACTTGCCTGAAGAACCGGATATGCTTCAGCAACTGCGAATAGAGACTTCAATGCACCCTGCAGCATGTTCTCTGCTTCTGCTGCCTGAGTTGGGTCTGTTAGAGCTGCACCAGAAATAGTTGCTGCTCTAGCCTTAGTCACGTTCTCAAATACTTGTGCTTCGTGCTTGGCATAACCCTTAACAGCTTCAATCAGGTTAGGGATTAGATCTGCTCTGCGCTTTAGTTGAACAGTGATGTCGCTCCAGGCTTCATCAACACGAACGTTTAGGCGGACAAGTCCGTTTCGCATGCTGACAAACCACAGGCCACCAATTACTACTACAGCCAATACAACCAACAGAGTTTCTAACATTGCATCTCCTTTTTAGAACCGCACCTAGCGGCATTGAAATAAGCCTAGGGTTTTGTGGGGCTAATGGGGGCTAATCTCAGTAATCTCTAAGCGAACTAGGACGGTGCCCCCAGTGGGACTCGAACCCACACTGGGACGATTTTAAGTCGTCTGCCTCTGCCATTGGGCTATGGGGGCGCACCTATTAAGTTCTAATTAAGCCTTAGGGCGTGATGCCCAGGTCTCAAAAGCCTGGCGAGGTGTCTCAGTTGCAGAGATAGAAACGATGTCACGCTTGAAGACAAAGTTTGAAACCCAGCCCATGATTACTCTGTGCTTACGCTCAAACATAGGCATAGCTAGACCGTGGTAAACACGGTGAGCACACCAAGCTAAGAAGCCCTTTAGAACAATCTTGCCTGACTGGAAGACACCGTTGTATAGACCAAGACCAGCAACTGCTCCCAGGTTCTTGTGCTTGTATTCAATGATGTCTTCGTTGCGAAGAGTAGAAACAATGTTCTTAGCAAGAAGCTTGCCCTGACGAACAGCGTGCTGAGCGTTAGGAACACAGAAACCACCAACGCCGCCACCAGATAGATCTGGAACAGCAGATACGTCTCCAGCTGTCCATGCCCCTTCGAGAGCAACACCATCTTTGTTAACCTGAAGAGTTGGCAGAGCAATGATTCTTCCTCTTTCATCAAGAGGTAGATCAGTGTTCTTTACAAATGGAGATGCCATAACACCAGCAGTCCATACGATTACATCGCTCTCAAACTTCTCACCTGTAGAAAGTTCAATAACACCATCAGCAGCTGAAACTAGCTGAGTGTTTAGGTGAACCTTTGCTCCACGACGATCTAGGTCAGCAAGAACCCATTCAGAAGTCTTCTGTGAAACCTCAGGCATGATTCTGCCCATAGCTTCAATTAGGTGGAAGTGAACATCAGCAAAAGTAAGAGCTGGGTAGTAACGAAGTAGGTAAGAAGCTAGGTTACGCATTTCAGCGAATACTTCGATACCAGCAAAGCCTCCACCAACAACTACGAAGGTAAGCAATCTGTCACGAGCAGGACCTGCAGGCATGTTTACTGCCTTGTCAAAGTTAGTCAGGATGCGGTTACGGATTTCAATTGCTTCTTCAACGGTCTTTAGACCAATTGCGTTATCTGCAACACCTGGAATTGGGAAAGTTCTTGAAACAGCACCTGCTGTGACAATGACCTGGTCGTAAGACTGCTTGACATCGCCAACACCTGGAACAGAAAGTGTCGCCACCTTGTTCGCGTGGTCAATGTTGGTCATAGAACCATTGATGATGTTGGTCTTCTTTAGGTGTCTGCGGTGAGAGACAACTGTGTGTCTAGCCTCAATAGAACCTGCAACAACTTCTGGAAGGAACGGCTGGTAAGTCATGTATGGAAGTGGATCAACTAGTGTGACCTCTGCTTCACCTTTACCTAGGAGTTTCTCTAGTTTGAATGCTGTGTAGAAACCGGCGTAACCGCCACCGACGATCAAGATTTTTTGCATGCTGGTATTTCCTAAGTTTTTCGGGCTTTGTGTGAGAGCAACTGTGCGCTCCTCTGATTTTACTGGTTTAGAAACCTTACATCTGCACTTGTTGGCATCAAACCCTGCTGCTTCAAGGCTCATATCGCCAATTATGTTGAATCCAGGGCCTTTGGCTAGTGAATGAGCAGCTAAAGCATGAAGACACTTGACTCTAGTAGGCATTCCCCCAGCACTAATTCCTGCTATTTCCTCCACCACATCAATAGCTTCACGCTCTTTGATATAGGCATTATGAGCCTCTAGGTAGTTAGCGGCCAGCACTTCATCTTGAGCAAGCTTCTCTGCCAAAGTGACCATAAACCCGTCTGCCTCTAGCCCACTTAGAGCAGCAGAGGTAGCAGGGTGAGTTAGGTAGTAGAAGGTTGGGAAAGGTTCACCGTGAGAAAGTCTTGGCGAGGTTTGAACAACCATAGGTTTGCCGCAAACACATCTAGCAGCAATGCCTAAGACATCTCGCATAGGTCGACCAAGCTGAGCTTGCATCTCAGCAAGATCTGCTTCTGTTGCTTTAGTTATTGGCATTATTTACTAGCTGAAGACTTGGTGTCGGAAACTGGTTGATCTAGACCTGCTCTAATGACCGATTGCAATAAGCCCTTAGCCCAGTCTTTCTTTGTAGTTCCGATGGTTTGAGAAAAGTCAGCGCTGCTCTTCTTTTGAGCAAGCAGAGCCCCAACAGTTCCTGTGGTGTCAGAAAGGTTTAGACCATCAGCATCTAGAACTAGATAGCTAATCTCTCCTGGAACAACATAGAACAGTCTGTCTCTAGCTTGAGCTCTGATATAAACAGGGTCATCCCAGCGCTTCTTTTCTTCTGTGATGTTCTCTAGGTTCTCTTTAGCAGCATCTAGCTTTGCCTGCAGTTGATTAATCTGAGTCTGCATGACGATGTAGTCGCTGATTCTAGGACCAACAGAAGAAACACCAAAGAAGATAAGAATGACTGTGACAAAGGTAGAAGGAGTCCAAGAGAACCTGCTGGTTACTCTTTGTCTAACAGTTCCGATCTTTGTTTGAGCAGATGCTCGAACATTGACCTTCCTGCCTGGACCCTTCGACATCTTTATCTAACTAAGCCTTGTAACGAGGGAAAGCAGCTGCACCTGGGTAGTAAGCAGCATCTTGTAGTTCTTCTTCGATACGAAGTAGCTGGTTGTATTTAGCAACTCTTTCACTTCGAGCAGGAGCACCAGTCTTGATCTGTCCAGCGTTAGTAGCAACCGCTAGGTCAGCAATGAAGGTGTCTTCTGTTTCACCTGAACGGTGAGAGATGATTGCCTTCATGCCTGATCTCTGAGCTAGTGCAACTGCATCTAAAGTCTCTGTAAGAGTTCCAATCTGGTTAACCTTTACCAAGATTGCGTTACCTGCTAGTTCATCAATACCCTTCTGCAAACGAGCAGGGTTTGTGACATACAAGTCATCGCCAACAAGCTGAACCTTGTTACCCAATGCAGCAGTAATCTTTGTCCAACCAGCCCAGTCATCTTCAGCTAGTGGGTCTTCGATAGAAACTAGTGGGAAGTCCGCAACTAGTGTCTCGTAGTAAGAAATCATTTCTTCACGAGTTAGTTCTTTACCTTCAAAGCTGTAACGCTCTGTCTTTTCGTCATAGAACTCTGTTGCAGCAACATCTAGAGCTAGAGCAAAGTGCTTTCCTAAAACATAACCAGAACCGTTGATTGCTTCTGAGATAAGTTCTAGAGCTGCACGGTTAGTTGGTAGATCAGGAGCAAAGCCACCTTCATCACCAAGGCCTGTTGCTAGGTTCTTTGAATTAAGAAGAGCCTTTAGTGAGTGATAAACCTCAGTACCTGCACGAAGTGCTTCTGAGAATGAATCAAAACCAATAGGAACAATCATGAACTCCTGGATGTCAACACCGTTGTCAGCGTGAGAACCACCGTTGATGATGTTCATTAGAGGAACAGGAAGTGTGTAAGCGTTAGGTCCACCTAGGTAACGGTATAGCGGCTGACCAGTTGACTCAGCTGCTGCACGAGCGTTAGCAAGTGAAACACCAAGGATTGCGTTAGCTCCTAGGTTTGACTTAGTTGGAGTTCCATCCATACGGATTAGAGCAGCATCAACAAGTCTCTGATCTAGAGAATCAAAGTCAACAAGACCTGTCTCATCGTGACCAATCTGGTCCACTACAGCCTTGACAGCGTTTAGAACACCTTTACCCATGTAGCGCTTCTTGTCACCATCACGAGATTCGTGAGCTTCAAAAGCACCGGTTGAAGCTCCTGATGGAACAGCAGCTCTACCGAAGGAACCATCTGAAAGTAATACCTCAACTTCAATTGTTGGGTTTCGAATTTCTCTTGCGCCGACTGCATCAATGATGGACATGGTTCTCCTAGATAGTTATTCGATTGTGGCTTTAAGCCTTAAAAACACGCCTTTGGGGTTACTCTCAAGTTTAGTTGCCGATAGCCCTAAAGTTCAGTTCACTGGTGTCGGCAGAAACAAGGGCAAACTGGCTAAAGCCTGCCTCCAACATGCTATCTAGCAAGATGTTGAGTTTCTTAGGCTTTAGTTCAAGACGAACAGACTTGCCTTGAGCAATAAGCTCCTTCTGGAAATCAACAGCTGCCTTTATGCAGTCAATGCTTGAATCCTCAAGAACAAGAAGAACACCATTGGTAGGAGTAGCAGCACTAACTAGGTCAACTACTCTTTCAAAGCCAATAGAAATACCAACTGCTGGAACATCTGTTCCTAGCCACTTACCAACCATGCCGTCGTAGCGACCCCCGCCACCAATAGCAGAGCCTTCACCTGGCATCTCAATCTCAAAGATAGTTCCGGTGTAATAACCCATACCTCTAACCAAGGTTGGATCAAAGCGAAGTCTCTTCT
>JBDLVB010000051.1:0-5399 GCA_039805005.1 Actinomycetota bacterium | reverse complement strand
ATTTCTTGCATCGATAGTCGTGAATCAGACAAACCAGAAGACATGAAGCTTCAGAATGACCTAGTCAAGAAAACTAGCAAAGTCTTTGGTCGTTATTGGCAGTATGGCGGGCTTGCTTGCAACGAGTGGCCGTTTGACGTGGTCAAGGGGCCAAGCGACTACTCCGCTAAAGGTGCTCCGACCATGCTGGTCATTGGAACAACAAATGATCCAGCCACACCTTACGCTCAAGCAAAGAACTTTGCTAAGAACGTTTTGGATAAGAGTTACCTGCTGACTTACGATGGAGAAGGACACACCGCTTACGGTTCAACTAATAGCTGCGTATCCGATACCGTCGATAACTTTCTACTCAACGGTTCACTTCCTAAAAAAGAAAAGACTTGCTAGGCCCAATGCCAAACAACAGATTTCAAGAAGCATATTCCAAACGATTCAGAGCACTTCTTTCTAACGAACCAACTGGCACTCCACCATGGCTTGATGTAATTGCTAAAGGTGAAACCGGCGGCCTCTTTATGCCAACTGATGCACCTTGGATTGTGCACAGAGACTTCGGCACACTAGTTGGAGGAATACGAGCCCTCCTTCTTCAAGCACTTCACCCTGGCACTCTAGCTGGTGTTGCCCAACACTCAAGATACGAGCAAGATGCACTAGGAAGATTGGCTGGCACTATTCGCTGGTTGACAGTGACTACGTTTGGATCTCACGAGGCAGTGGCTGGGGAAGCTAGCAGAGTAAATAGACTTCATGATCGAGTCAAAGGTGAATACACCAAGACCTCCGGAGAGACTCTCTCATACAAAGCTAAAGATCCAGATCTGCTGCTCTGGGTACACATTGCCTTCACCGACTCATTCCTTACCTGTCATCTTGATTATGCATGGAGAGAGATACCTGGTGGTGCTGATGGCTATGTTGATCAATGGGCTAAATCGGTAGAACCGCTTGGTCTTTCAAGAGTTCCGCACACAAAGGCAGAACTTGATGCTGAAATTAAGGGATTCTTTGACAGAAACGAACTTCGCGTTGATGACAACACAAGAAAAGTAATCCAGTTCATCAGAAGCCCAGGATTGCCTGTATTGGTTAGACCAATCTACAAGCTGCTATTTGCAGCAGCGGTAGTCTCACTTCGACCGGAGCACAGAAAGATACTAGGTCTTCGAACTTTACCTAAGTGGTTTGTCGTTCCTGTGACAAGAGTTGCTCTCAGAACTCTTCAGATTCTGATTGGCCCAGACTCTCCAATTGAAGATGGAGCTCTGAACAGACTGAGAAGACTAGGTCTGATCAAGTAATTCAGACTTTTATGGCAGACTGAAGCTATGTCAGCAATGAGGCTAGAACATGACCTGCTCGGTGATTACGAGGTACCTTCAAGTGCTTATTGGGGGGTGCACACGGCAAGAGCAGCGGAGAACTTCCCTATCTCTGGGGTTCCCATAGGCCACTATAGGTCTCTAATCAGAGCATTGGCCCTAGTAAAAGAAGCGGCAGCTAAAGCCAACCTAGAGGTTGGCGAATTAGATGAAAAAGTAGCCAACGCGATTATTGCAGCCTGTCACGAAGTAGAAGCAGGCAAGTTCGATAAAGAATTTATAGTCGATGCTATTCAAGGTGGTGCGGGTACAAGCACCAACATGAACGCCAACGAGGTCATCGCTAATCGAGCTCTTGAACTCGCGGGTTTTGAAAAAGGCGACTACGAGAAGATTCATCCCCTGAATGATGTCAACAGATCCCAGTCGACAAATGACGTTTATCCAACGGCTCTTAAGGTTGCTCTAATTCTTGAAATAAGAGAGCTTATCAAAGCTCTTGAGTACCTGCGTTCTAAATACAACGAGAAGGCTGTTGAGTTTAAGGACCTTATCAAAATGGGTCGCACTCAACTCCAGGATGCAGTGCCAATGACTCTTGGTCAAGAGTTTGCAACCTTTGCCAGAATGACGCAAGAGGATGAGCAACGTCTTGTTGAACTAATTCCTCACCTAAGTGAAATCAATCTTGGTGGTACCGCCATCGGCACTCAGCTAAATGCACCTAAAGGCTATGCAGAAGCAGCCTGTGCTCACTTAAGTGAATTGGCTGGCTGGCAGTTTGTTGTTGCTGAGGACATGGTTGAAGCTACTCAAGATGTGGGAGTCTTCGTCCTAGTCTCCGGAGTGCTGAAGCGAGTTGCTGTGAAGTTATCTAAGACAGCCAATGACTTGAGACTACTTTCCTCTGGGCCAAGAGCTGGCTTTGGTGAAATAAATCTTCCTCCACGCCAAGCAGGTTCTTCAATCATGCCGGGCAAGGTGAACCCAGTCATTCCTGAAGTTGTGAACCAAATTGCTTTCACAGTTATTGGTAATGACATGACTGTCACTATGGCTTGTGAAGCGGGGCAGTTACAGTTAAATGCTTTTGAGCCAATTATTACTAGATCTCTAATGATGAGCATTATCTATTTGAGACAAGGTTGCTACACACTTGCAGATAGATGCGTCTCAGGGATTACCGCTAATGCCGATCGTTTGAGAGCAGATGTTGAAAGATCTATTGGTACCGTAACTGCACTTTCACCGATTCTTGGCTACGAGAACGCCACTCTGGTTGCTCAAACTGCTTTAGCAGAAGACAGCACTGTAAAAGAAGTTGTCTTAAGACTTGGTCTTATGAGTGAGCAGGAATTCAACGCCATCTTGGGAGATGTCGACAAACTGGTTAGACCTAACGGCTAGAACTACTTCTTTGATCTGCGCTTTAGCAATAGAACTGCCGCTAGTGCTCCACCAGCAACGATTAGAACTCCAGCCCAAATCAGAACTTGGCTCAGGTCAGTGCTGTTTTCAGACACAACTGAAAGCGGCTCTTGAGTGTCTAGAGTTAGCTCAACTCCGTTGTCATCAAAACACTGGTTGCCAATGGAGTCTGCAACATAGCCTGATGTGTTCTCAACTGTGATCAGGTAGTCGCCAGAAGCAATATGACCGTCATCAGAAGCACTTCTCCATAGCACCTTGTATTCACCAGGATCTTGGATGTTTACTGTGGTGTACATAGTTTTGCCATCAATACGAGCACAAGCCGCACCTAACTGCTCCCCAGTTTCGGCGTTGGCTATAGCCAGAAGGTTCCCTTTTCCAAACTCAGTTGGAATTGGCTCTGCACCGTATTCAAGGCGAATTTCGATAGGCCCTGCCTCTACAACAGAGTCTGCGCTAGGGCTGGAGTTGATTAGTTCATTGTGGGCAAGAGCCGGGGAACCAAGTAGAAAGACAGAAGATAGGGATAAAACAAGGGCTGAAACTGTTAACTTAGGCATGAACCCATTCTACCTGAGCCGAAAAGGCCTAAAATTGAGGTGAATAGAGCCGTTCGGAGCATAATGCCATCACCTAACTCACCATTGAACTACCTGAGGCAAATAGCCATCGGGTCAGCTACTGGTTTGATTCTTTTAGTCCTAATTATTGGTGGCTTCACTCTGGCTGCACCAACATCAAGTGCTCCGACTACCACTCCAACAACGACTCCAACTGAAACCCCGACTGTCACGCCAACTCCTGACGCAAGAGACTGTTCAATTGCTGAACTAGCTCTTGATAGTCGTCTAGTAGGGCTGCATGCACAGGTGTTAAACCCGGCAACCAATGAAGTTCTCTTTGATGTTCAAGGCGATGTTCCTGCACAAACAGCTTCTGTGATGAAGCTGCTCACAGCAACAGCAGCTCTTCAGGTATTGGGACCTAACTACAGAATTCAGACCAAGGTTTATGCAGATCTAGATAACCCAGGTCACATTGTCATTATCGGAGCAGGAGATCCAACTCTCTCTAAAGTGAGGGCTGGTGTTCAATCCGTTTACAAGGATGCTCCTAAGCTTGCTGATCTTGCAGTTCAGATTAATGACTGGGCAAGATCAACTCCTATTACTAACATCACTTTAGACAGCACTTACTTTGAACCAGAGGGCTGGGACCCAGGTAATCCAGAATCTGAAAGAACTATCGGCTACCAATCAATCGTTACTGCCTTGCAAGTCGATGGCGACAGAGCTAATCCAACTGCTCTAACTTCTCCACGAAGTACTGACCCAGTGAACGCAGCTGGTGTTGCCCTAAAGAAAGCAATCGGCCCATTGGCTGCATCAGCTACTCTGACCCAAGCCAAAGCAGGCTCCAACCTTCTAGAAATTGCATCAGTGCGATCACAGCCAATCAGCAAGTGGATTGAACACATGCTGAAGGTTAGCGACAACACTGAATCAGAATTCCTAGCTCGTCTTGTTTCAAAGAAACTTGGCTACACAGGTTCTAGAGATTCACTCGATGTGGCACTGAAGGCGGCTCTTACACGTGCAGGGCTTTCAACTCAGGATCTAGTGCTACTTGACGGTTCTGGTTCGAACGAGAGCAACAGAGTTCCAGCAACTTTCATCAATGCATTACTCAAAAAGGTCTTGAACGAAGATGGCGACCTCGGTGTAATCAAGCGAGCTCTTCCGATTTCTGGAGAGACAGGCTCTCTTGCCTCTAGATTCCAAGGTGACAACATCGACGCTGCTGGCAAGATATTCGCTAAGACTGGTTGGACAAAGCACGAATACTCTCTAGCGGGAATCATCAAAGCCAAAGACGGTACCGACCTAGTGTTTAGCATTGCGGCAATTGGCGATGTGAACGCAACTGCTAAAGATGCCATCGATAATCTAGCTACAGGCATCTACCGATGCGGAAACAAACTTTCAGCAGAAACAGTTCCAAAAAACTAGTAGAGAAGAAGGTAGCAATGTCGCTCACTGAGAGTGAACTATTAGCAAAGGTCCCAACCCAGCTATACATAGCAGGACAATGGGTCGATGGTCATGGTGCTCAACAAATCGACGTTGAAGATCCTTCAACCGGTAAGACTCTGGCTTCTATCGCTAATGCCGATGAAGTAGATGGTCTAGCAGCGCTAACAGCAGCATCTGAAACCCAAGAGTCATGGGCTAAGACACCTCCACGCGAACGTGCTGAAATCCTAAGAAGAACATTTGAGTTAGTAAGAGCTAGAAGCGAAGAATTTGCGATGCTTATCAGCCTAGAAATGGGTAAACCATTGGCTGAAGCTAGGGGGGAAGTAACCTACGGCAACGAGTTCCTTCGCTGGTTCTCAGAGGAAGCAGTTCGTATCTCAGGAAGATACGGTTCTTCTCCTGAAGGCACCGGACGCATGCTAGTAACCCAAAGACCGGTTGGTCCAGCCTTTGCAATTACCCCTTGGAACTTCCCACTAGCTATGGCAACACGAAAGATCGGTCCAGCTATTGCTGCCGGTTGCACCATGGTTGTGAAACCTGCTGAGCTAACTCCACTAACTACTTTGCTACTAGTGAAGACCCTAGAAGAAGCAGGATTACCTGC
>JBDLVB010000050.1:0-5479 GCA_039805005.1 Actinomycetota bacterium | reverse complement strand
TTTGGTGTTGCTAGTTTGCTCACCTACGGTGATCAAGCAACTATTCCTGTCCTGATGTATCAACTAATCTCTAGACCTGGTGCTCATAACTATGGAATGGCATTGGCAGTTGCAAGCATTCTTACTTTGCTAACTACTTTGATAGTGCTACTGATTAGTCAAGATGGTTCTAAAAAGTCTCAAAAGACACTGGCAAGGTTTTAAATCGCTCTTTGATCACACCGATTGATTCAGGATTCTGATCAATAAGAATAAAGTTTCTATTTAGTTCAGCAGCTGCTGCACCTGTTGTTCCAGAACCCGCAAAGAAATCTAAAACCAAATCATTTTCTTTGCTGCTTGCTTGAATAATTCTTCTCAAGATACCCAGAGGTTTTTGTGTTGGATAACCAGTTTTCTCTTTGCCTGTTGGAGAGACAATGGTGTGCCACCAAACATCAGTTGGTAACTTTCCTTTTGCTACTTTCTCAGGGGTAACAAGTCCTGGAGCCATATAAGGTTCACGATCAACACTTTCATTGTTGAAGTAATACTTATCTGGATTCTTCACATAAACAAGAATTGTGTCGTGCTTAGCTGGCCAACGAGACTTAGCTTTGCCTCCGTAGTCATAGGCCCAGATGATCTCATTGATAAAGCATTCTCTGCCGAACAGGGCATCTAGTAATACCTTGGCGTAGTGAGCTTCTCTGTAGTCAAGGTGCAGATACAGGGTGCCTGTTTCATTGAGTAGACGCCAGGCTTGTTCAAGCCTTGGCTCTAGGAAACCCCAGTAGTCCTTGAACTCATCGTCATAACTGAGGATGGTCTCTTTGACTATTTCGTAGCGTTGGCCTTTGAAGCCAATACGGTTGCCTGTTTCAGTCCTTGTAGTTTTAGAACTTCCTCTGGATTGAACTCTTCCCGTGTTGAAGGGCGGGTCAACATAGATAAGTTGAACGCTCTCGTCTGGCATAGACTGCAAAACAGCAAGGTTATCCCCTTGGATAACGCGGTATTTAGAATTGTTCTGCACAGAAAGAGATTAACATCATGAACCCACATGTTTTGCACAATAAGGAACTATCTCGCTACGAGATCTGGCTAGGTGACGAGAAGATTGGGCTTGTTGACTATGTAGTTGTTGATGGCGAAGTGCAGCTGACCCATACCGAGGTGGACCCAGCTCACCAGGGTAAGAACTATGCGGCTATCTTGACTCGTGAAGCGTTAGCTGACATTGAGGCTAATGAACTAGGTAAAGTCTGGCCAGTATGTCCATACACAGTTACCTACATGAAGACTCACCCGGAGACTCAACACCTTTTGTCTAGAGAACTGAACTAAGCGACGTTCTCTTTAATAAAGCCGATGAGGTCGTGAATGACTTCGTCTTTGTTGATCTCGTTATAGATCTCATGTCTTGCATCGTGATAAATGATTGCAGTTACATTTTCTAGCTCTGACTTATTTCTATAAGTGTTAGCCAGCATCTGGTTTCCACGCTCACCACCGATAGGGTCATCGCTTCCAGCCTGAATCAGCAGTGGCAAGTCTTTCTTGATATTGCGACTAGGTGTGAAGAACAGCTGGATAGCATTTGGGATTCCAAATACTTTTGCAGCTGCTGCATAGAAAGTGTGCTTGTCAGCAACAAAGTCAAGACCAACCTGTTTGTCTCTGCTCAACCACTCATAGCCAGTAGCACCTGGTTCTTTGTCCCACTTCTTATTGAATGCACCTGCACCTAATACTCCAGGAACAAGGAGCGTTGATCCAGAAAGAACAACTGCGTCATATTCATGTGAATACTGGTTCACAAGTTTCTGAGCAATGAAAGATCCATATGAATGTCCAACTAGAACAAACTTCAATCCAGGGTTCTCTGCCTTGATTAGGTTTGTGAATTCATGCACTTGCTCAAACGCTGCTTTGATTCCACCGGGACCCAGGTTTCCTAGAGTTTTTGTTTGACCACTGGCAACTTGTTTTTGACCAGTAACTCCGTGACCACGGTGATCATCTGCATAGACGCTGTAGCCTGCATCGTTTAGTGCCTTAGCTACGTGGTCGTATCGTCTTCCATGATCTCCAAGACCGTGAGCAATTTGAACTACAGCTTTAGGTTTCGCAACCGGCCAAACGTAGTAGGTAATTTCAACGCCGAAGGAATCGGTAAACACTCTTGTGATAGGTAGGTCAGTCATGGCTTTACCTTACTCTTTCTACTTGGTTATCCAATCAGATTGAGCTGGTTCTTTACCTTTAGGTAATGAAGCAGCCTTGTTCCATTGAGTAATCCATTCAGGCAGCACTGGAACTGGGGCATTCCAGCCACCAGCCAATTCGTTGATCTCAGTTGGAGTTGGTGTTCCTTTAGGAGATTTTAGGAATCTAAGTTTCACAACTGCTTCAGCGTAGATTTCACCGTTAACAACAAAGCGTTGTCCAACGAAGAATGCTTGTTCATCCCAACCAAGAATCTTGGTTTCAATCTGAAACTTGAGCCAAGGTGTCAAAGACTTTCTAAATGTGATGGTCTCTTGCACAACAACAGGATGAACTTTGTGCTTCTTTAGTTTCTGCCAGGTGCGAGCTCTCTTCATCAGATCAAATCGAGCTAGGTCCAACAGGGTTAGATAAATTCCGTTGTTCATGTGTAGGAAGATGTCGATATCGGTAGGCCAAACTCTAAATGTTCTAGAGCTTGAATCTCCGGGTACGAGCTTGCTACGCCAACGCCAACTTAGATGTGCCCAAACAAGGCGGAACCAAAGTCTCACTGATTTACTGTGATCTACCAGATAGAGACGCGCTTGTCAGGAGCAAGCCACATCTCATCGTTCTCGGTGACATCAAATGCCTCATAGAAAGAGTCGAAGTTACTAGCAACCTGGTTGCAACGGAACTCGCTTGGTGAGTGTGGATCGGTAGCTAGACGCTGAATGGCAATAGCTTCTCTTGACTTACCTCTCCAGATAAGACCCCATGACATGAAGAATCTCTGGGCACCGGTTAGACCATCAATTACTGGAGGCTCTTCGCCCTTCAGGCTCAATAGGTATGCCTTGTATGCGATTGTGATTCCACCAAGGTCACCGATGTTCTCACCAATTGTTAGAGCACCGTTGACTTTGTATTCTTCACTCAAACCTTCTGGAGTAAGTGCGTCATACTGCTCAATTAGTTGCTTGGTTAGTTCTTCGAAAGCAGCTCGGTCTTCGTCAGTCCACCAAGACACAAGTGCTCCATCACCGTCATACTTTGATCCCTGGTCATCAAAACCGTGACCGATTTCGTGTCCGATAACTCCGCCGATTCCACCGAAGTTGATTGCATCGTCGGCATCCAAACTAAAGAATGGTGCCTGCAAAATCGCAGCAGGGAAAACAATTTCGTTGAAGCCTGGGTTGTAATAAGCGTTGACTGTCTGAGGAGTCATGAACCACTCATCACGATCTAGAGGAGCACCGATCTTCGCTGTCTCTTTAGCTAGCTGCCATGCAGAAGCACGGTTGATGTTTCCAACTAAATCATTCCTGTCGATGGCTAGAGCAGAGTAGTCCTTCCACTTGCTTGGGTAACCAATCTTTGGGTTGAACTTAGAAAGCTTAACCAAAGCCTTCTTCTTAGTCTCTTCAGTCATCCAAGTTAGGTTTGTGATGCTCTCGCGGTAAGCCTCGATCAACCAGTGAACTAGTTCATCCATCTTCTCTTTAGCTGCAGGTGGGAAGTGCTTAGCAACATAGATTTCTCCAACTGCTTCACCAAGTGCACCTTCAACAAGTTGAACTCCACGCTTCCAGCGTGCACGCATCTCTGGCTGACCGGTTAGTGTCTTGCCGTAGAAATCAAAACGTGTGTTTACAAAGTTGTCGCTTAGGTATGGAGCTGTTGAGTTAATAACCTGCCACTGCAACCACAACTTAACTGCATCTAGGTTTGACTCGTTGTATACAGAATCCAATCCTTCAAAGAATGAAGGTGTCATTACAACGCTCTCAAAAAGAATCTTTGAATCTAGTTGAAGTCCCTGAAGGTAAGAATCCCAATCAAAAGTTGGTGTCATCTTCTTTAGGTGTTCGAAAGTGATTAGGTTGTATGTCTTCTCTGCATCACGGGTTTCAACAACAGTCCAGTGCAACTTTGAAAGTGCTGTTTCAAAGTTCATGATTGTCTGTGCATCTTTATCTGCATCAGCTGCTGACCAACCTGCGTGCTGAAGCATGGTTGCTACGAATGGAACGTAAGCATCTCTATATGCGGCGTACTTTTCATCGTGGTAGTAAGACTCATCAGGTAGACCCAAGCCACCCTGATACATGTTGACTAGGTAACGCTCTGGGTTACCTGGGTCATTGTTTACATACATACCAAAAATTCCACCGACAACTCCGCGCTCTAGTTCACCCATTAGGTGAGTGATGCCCGCGAAGTCTGACTTAGCGATACGAGCTAGATCTTCAGCAATTGGAGCAGCACCTAGTTCATTAGCTCTCGCTTCGTCTAGGAATGATGCATACATGTCACCAATCTGCTGGCTAACTCCAGGCTTTGAGTTTGCTTGAGCCTCTTCAAGGATTGCCTTAACAGCTGCTTCAGAGTCATCACGGAGCTTGTAGAAAGAACCGTGAACTGCCTGATCGGCTGGGATCTCCTCATTCTTTAGCCAATCACCGTTGGTGTGGCGGAAAAGATCGTCTTGTGGGCGAACGCTGTGGTCGAAACCGCTTTTGTTAATTCCTTTAATGTCAGTCATGTGGTAATTCTAGGGCTGTTGAGCGCCTCAAGATATCTCTAAACTTAGAAGCGTGGAATTACAAAAAATCATTCTTTACTACGGCTTCACTCCGATCTCAGATCCGGAGGCCGTCAAGCTATGGCAGCAGAACCTCTGCGAAAGCCTTGGTCTAAAGGGAAGAATCCTGATTTCTAAGCATGGAATCAATGGAACCCTGGGTGGCGACATGTCAGCCCTAAAGAAGTATGTAAAGACCACAAAGCAGTACACGGGCTTCAGAAAGATTGATTTCAAGTGGTCTATGGGAAATGGAAATGACTTCCCTCGCCTAAGGGTGCGTGTTCGCAACGAATTAGTGGCATTTGATGCCCCAGATGCTATCCAAGTAACAGAAAAAGGCGTTATCAACGGTGGAAAGCACCTAAAGCCAGCTGCTGTTGACCAGCTAGTGGCTGAAAGAGGCGACGAAGTCGTCTTCTTTGATGGCAGAAATGCTTTTGAGGCTGAAATCGGTAAGTTCAAGAACGCTATCGTGCCTGATGTTCAGACCACCCACGACTTTGTGGCTGAGATCAAGAGTGGCAAGTATGACCATATAAAGGACAAGCCTGTGGTCACCTACTGCACAGGTGGTGTTCGCTGCGAAATCCTCAGTGCGATCATGATCGACAACGGTTTCAAAGAGGTTTACCAGATTGATGGTGGCATTGTTCGCTACGGCGAGAGCCAGGGAGATAAGTCTCTTTGGGAAGGCTCACT
>JBDLVB010000049.1:0-5519 GCA_039805005.1 Actinomycetota bacterium | reverse complement strand
CCAATTCTTGTAATTCGACCTGCCCTAGCTGCAGCCTCACTAACTGGTGAAGCAAGAGTAGGTGTTCCAATCGTTGGTGGCCCATTAGCGGAGCCATCAGCGACAGTTACCTATAAATGGCTAGCTGATGGAAAGACCATACTTGGGGCTAATCAATCCACTTACACTCCAAGTGCTAGCGACTACAAGAAGTCTCTAACCCTGCAAACAACCGTTACTCAAGAGGGATTCCCGGTTACTGTAACCACTAGCCCAGCCAAGGTAGTGGCTGGTGGATTACTTGCAAAGCCTTCCCTTTCTGTGACCGGAACAGCAAAAACAGGGAGCAGGCTAACTATCAGCACCTCAGTGCCAGCTCTAGCTACTGCCTCATACCAATGGCTTCGCAATGGCAAAGCCATTACCGGAGCAACAAAGTCTGCCTACACACTTCAGTCAGCTGACTACAAGAGCTCTATTGCCGCCAAAGTGACTCTAACTAGAGCTGGATACATCACCACTTCGACAACCACTTCAGCTCTAAAGGTAGGCATAGGAGAACTTGTTAAAACTCCTGATCCAAGAATTGTTGGGACTGCAAAGGTAAGTAGCACTTTGTCTGCCCAAGTTGGCACTTGGGATAGTGGAGTCACATTCACTTACCAGTGGATTCGTGATGGAGCAAAGATTGCTAAGGCAACAGGGAAGTCTTATCGCCTTACTGCAGCCGATAGGAAAGCTGAGATTGCAGTTAGCGTGAAGGCTGTGAAGCTTGGGTTTGCAACAGTGACTATTGATTCACCTGGAGTAATCGTCAGGTAAGTTTTAGAAAACTTGTCCAAAGTAAGTCGCAAGTGCAATAAAGGTTGGGATTCCTAGCAACAGGTTGAATGGGAATGTAACTCCGATGCTTGCTGTTAGTGGAAGAGCGCCATTTGCTTTCGGCAATGCAATTTGAACTGTTGCTGGTGCTGCAATGTATGAAGCGCTTCCGGCTAGAACAGCAAGTATTGTGCTTCCACCCACTGAAAGACCACATAGAGTTCCTAAGAGTGCTCCTAGTGATCCTGCAAATATTGGGAATGCAATCGCGAATGCAAAGACTGGCAATCCTACGTGTTTGATTTCTTCCCAGTTTGAGCCTGCGATGTAACCGAGGTTTAGTAGGAAGAGAGCTAGTAGTCCGCTCTGAGTCTCGACGAAGAATGGCACAACACTTTGATATCCACTCTCACTAGTAACAACACCCAATAGAAGACCACCGGTTAGTAGCAAGACTGTTTTACCAAAGAGAACTTCGATAGCGGTGTCTTTCCAATTCACTTTTGAACTTGCACTTCTAGATCCCAGATAAATACCAACAATGAGTCCAGGAATTTCAAGCAAGGTTAGAAGTGCTGTAGCAAAACCTTCAACAGGTATACCTGTGTTCTCTAAGTAAAGAAGTGCAGCGGTGAATGTAACAAGGGAAGTTGAACCATAGTGAGCAGCGAATGCTCCTCTGTCTTCTACTGATAAAGCTTTTACTGTTCCTAGAACATAGAAAGCAACAACAGGAATGATTACACCTAAAGCAAGAGTCACACTGGCTGCAGGTAGAAAACTTTCTAAGCTAACGCCTTTGAGTGAGTGCCCACCCTTGATACCAATGCCAAGCAAAAGGTATACGGAGATGAACTGGTAAACCTGTTCAGGGATTCTGATATCACTTTTCAGTCTTGAGGCCACAAAACCCAAGAGGAAACAAAGAGCAACAACAGAGGTGAGGTTAGCCTGCGCTATCGACCAGTCGATTTCCATGGCAGTTTCTCTCCTCAGTCAAGAATGAACAGTTACTTAGTTGCGTTTATAGGACTATAGGCCTTCGCGGACCTGGATGATGTTGCCATCAGGATCATTGCCATCGGCATAGGTCCAGTTGTTGTGTTCCATAACTTCGCTCTTGATTTTGCCGCCAGTTCTACCAGCAGCAAGTCTCGCCTTGTCTATGCTCTGAACATCAAACACTGGCTTAATCGGGTTATCTTCTCCAAGGGTTGGCTCTGAGCGGTACTCCTCAGGCAGAAGATGGATTAGAACTTCATTACCTAGGCCCTGAACGCTTGCAAACTCTGGTGAACGATATGGGGAGTTGTCCTCAAACAGAGCTGAATAGAAATTAACAGACTTCTCGAGATCAGATACCCAAATAACTACAGTAGACATGGTTTAAGCCTAGCCAGATTGCTGCTCTAAATAGTTATTTTGAGCAGGTAGTTGTTGAAGCGTTTGTTCCCTGAGCCCACTCTGGCAATGGTGTGACAGTAGGGGTTGGGGTTGGCTTCGGGGTTGCAGTTGAAGTCGGAGTCTTCGATGGAGTGCTTGTCGATGAAGGCTTTGGAGTTGGTGCAATCTCTGAACCAACACCGGTGTTGTTAACTTCACCTAGGACAAGAGGCTGATCATTCTTGATCAAATCAAATAGCACCTGAGCTTTTTCATAGTCAGGCATTACTCGTCCCTCGTTAGGTGCTGGTAATCCTGAAACAGATGGCAACTGAAGGAAAGTGATGTTCTTCATTGGAATATCTTTTAGAGCATTCGCAACACCCATTAGTGCAGCTGGGTTAGAAAGAGTTTTGCTCAAGGTCATGTTTCTAGCTGCTGCTTGAGCAAGGCTATAGAGAGCAACTGGGTTGTTCAAAATATCTTTGCTCTTTAGCTTTCTAACTAGAGAAGTTAGGTAAACCTGCTGGTTGCTAATACGACCTAGGTCTGAACCATCGCCAACACCGTGTCTAGTTCTAAGGAACTGTAGTGCTTGAACTCCCTGAAGAGTGTGCATACCCTTCTTTAGATATGTGTTGGTGTATTCATCTTCAATGTCTTCTGCAACACAAACTTCAACACCACCAACAGCATTCGAAAGTTCAATAACTCCGTTGAAATCAACCATCGCAAGATAAGGAATGTCTACACCGGTAAGAAGTTCAACAGTTAGAAGTGTGCAACCAGGACCACCGTTACCGATAGTTGCGTTGATCTGACCTAAAGATTGTGCGTAGTAGCCAGGACCACCTGTTGTGCTTGGACATGCTGGCCAAGGAACAAGAGTGTCTCTAGGGAAAGATAATGCAACAGCATTTTTTCTATCAGCTGATACGTGCATCAAAATAATTACGTCTGCTAGAACACCTCCGGTGTCACCGAAAGCAGAGTTACCAGCACCTTGTCGTGAGTCGCTTCCAACAAGAAGCATGTTCAGTGGACCATCCATTGGTGGAATTACTCTTGGGCCATCAAGACCTGGAACGTCAATTTCTCCACGGCCTAGTTCTGTAGCAAGTTGAACGGCAGAAACAGTGGTGACAGTCAAAGTTGAAACAAGGACAACGATAAGGGCTTTGCCTAGGATGCCGATGAATGCACGGAATCTTCCGGCTGCGTGAATGTTGCCATGGCGTGCAATTGCACGATCTTTATTCTTTGACTTCTCAGACATTTAGATAACCCCTTAGTTGAGTTGGCTAAGTCTCAATTAGACAAAACTGGCGGAGGCCGTGGGATTCGAACCCACGGAACCTTTCAGTTCACTAGTTTTCAAGACTAGCTCCTTCGGCCGCTCGGACAGACCTCCGTTGAATAGTCTAACTAATCATTAGTGCTTATAAAAATACGGGGGGAACCTGCTATTAGCCTGTGAGCTAGCTTTGGCTATAAATAATGCCTTCTAGGCCTTCTAATACCTTGGCAACGCCATGTTCTTCAACGCTAGCGGTCACCATTGTGGCCGCCTGCTTCACTTCATCTGGACCCTGGCCCATAGCAAAAGAAAGGCCTCCGCCGGCATTAGCCCACTCAAACATGGAGATATCGTTACGTCCATCACCGATGGCAATAACCCTGTTACTTGGAACATTTAGTGCTTTTCTTCTCTGTTCCAGAGCACTTGCCTTGGTAACTCCCTGTGGAGAGATGTCTAGCCAAGCTGTGTAACCAATGGCATAAGAAACAGAATGAAGACCAACTGACTCAACTATTTCTAAGAAGTCATTTACGTTCTGCTCAGGAGAGAGAACTACAACTCGACTTACTTCCCCGTGCATAAGTTGATCTAGTGGAGTCTCAATGTTTTCTGCACCTAATGCATATGAAGGAAATGGTTTATGGAATCTATATGTGCCATCAACATCTTCAACTGCGAAGTGAGCATCAGGAAGTTTTTCAATTAGTTGACTTAGCACCGGTGCTGGATCAAAGCCAATAACTTCTCTAACTGAATAACCTCTGTCATCTTGGTGATCAATTTCAATTGTCACCGCTCCGTTAGAGCAAACAACATGTCCTGCTTCAATTCCAACATCTTGAACTACAGGAATTGCATTAGCTGCCGCTCTTCCTGTTGCAACAACAACGTGGTGACCTAAATCTCTAACTCTTGTAACTTCTCTAATTACTTCAGGAGCTAAGAAGCCATCGTCGTGCACAAGTGTGCCATCGATGTCGATAGCAATCAGCCACGGTTCAGATGTCACGACTTAACTCTTGCTCACAGGAGAAATTACTTCAGCTCCACCAAGGTATGGTCTTAGTGCTACTGGGATGCGAACAGATCCATCTTCTTGCTGGTGGTTCTCGAGAATCGCAACTAACCACCTTGTTGTTGCAAGAGTTCCGTTAAGAGTTGCGGCTACTGCAGTCTTACCGTCTTCTTTTCTGTAGCGAACATTCAATCTTCTTGCTTGGTATGTTGTGCAGTTAGAAGTTGAAGTTAGTTCTCTATATGTTTCTTGTGAAGGAACCCATGCTTCTGCATCATATTTACGAGCAGCACTTGAACCTAGATCTCCAGCTGCAGTATCGATGACGCGATATGGAAGTTCACACTTCTTCAACATTTCTTCTTGCCAAGCTAGAAGTTTCTTGTGCTCTTCTTCTGCTTGCTCCGGAGCAATGTATGAGAACATCTCTAGTTTGTTGAACTGGTGAACACGAAGAATACCCTTGGTGTCTTTTCCGTGGCTTCCAGCTTCACGTCTGTAACAAGTTGACCAACCTGCATATCTCTTTGGTCCATCGCTTAGATCAATAATTTCGTTGCTGTGATATCCAGCAAGAGCAACTTCGCTAGTTCCAGTTAGATATAGGTCATCCGCTGGAAGGTAGTAAATCTCATCAGAGTGCTCACCTAGGAAACCAGTTCCTGCCATCACTTCAGGCTTCACAAGTGTTGGTGTAATAAGTGCTGTGAAGTTAGCTTTAGCCGCTTGATCTAGGGCCAAGTTCATAAGAGCTAGCTCTAGTCTTGCTCCCCAGCCCTTTAGGAAATAGAACCTAGAGCCTGAGATCTTGACGCCTCGCTCGATGTCAATAACATCAAGTAATTCGCCTAATTCAACGTGATCTTTAGGTTTGAAGGAGAAGTTTGGCTTAGTTCCTTCTTCACGAATTACAACAAAGTTCTCTTCCCCACCAACAGGAACTCCGTCTGTCACAACGTTTTCAATCTTTGAAACGATTGCGTTCAATTCATTCTGAAACTCTGCTGCCTTTTGCTCTGC
>JBDLVB010000048.1:0-5556 GCA_039805005.1 Actinomycetota bacterium | reverse complement strand
CCTCACCGGTCCTGTTGCCATGGGGCGCTTGGAAGTGTTCAGTCTTGCCCTCACCGTTCTGGCAGTGATTTCTTATCTAAAAACTAGAGAATCTTTATCGATGCAGTTCTTTAGTTTGGCAACCTGGATAAAGGTGTCTCCAATGGCTGGAATCATCACTGGCTTCGTAGCATCGAACAGACGAATTAGATTCGCACTACACATGGCAATAGGAACTGTAGTTCTTGTTCTAATTGGATTACTTCTTGGTGGAGATGAGAATCTAGTTAGTTTCATCACACTGCAATCAGATCGTGGCATCCAGGTTGAATCCACAATTGCCATTGTGTGGCTAATTCAACTTTTGTTTAATGTGCCTGGTGCAGATGTTTACTATGACAACACCATTGTTACTTTCCAAGTAGCAGGGTTTGGTGTTGCCGAGGTGTCGAGCTTGATGACACTGGTTCAGTTCGGTGCACTAGCCATCACCATCTTTCTTGGCTTCAGAGCAAAGAAGAATGGGGCGGATGCTAATACTCTCTTCGCCTGGATGTTCCTGACTGCAACCATGGATCTTCTTGTTTTCAACAAGGTTGGCTCGTCTCAGTATCAGCTGTGGATAGTGGGAGCAGTGCTATTCGGAATCTTGGCAAAGACGGCTAACTGGAAACCGATGGTTTGGGTAACCCTGATCACATCAGCACTCACTTGGCTGATCTTCCCTATCTTCTATGGTTCTCTACTTGATGGGCAACCTCTAGGCGTGGGGCTACTAGTTCTCAAGAACATTGGGTTTATCTACATCTTGGTTTATGCCAACATCCAGCTAACCAAGTTGGGTAGTAAGGCTAAGAGCGAAGCAGCTTAGCTAGTAAAGGCCCGACCTTTTTGTGTTCAATCAGGAAGCCATCGTGTCCGAATGAACTCTTGATGGTGTGAAGCTTTCCACCAACCAAATCAACCTTCAGATTTTCTGCAATGAACTTTTGGTTTTCGATAGGGAATAGACGGTCGCTATCGATACCGATAACCATGGTCTTTGCCTTGATCTTGCCAAGAGCTGCCTTTGCGGATTTTCTACCTCTACCAACATCATGTGAATTCATTGCTTCAAGCAGAGTGATATAGGAGTTGGCATCAAATCTTCTAGTGAACTTATTGCCATGGAAATCTAGATAGGAGATGACGGCGAAGCGACCACCTTCACCCAATGGATTGATTTCGCTCTGCCAACTTCTATCGAATCTTTCATTCAATTCACTAGGGGAGCGATAGTTCAGGAGAGCCATTCTTCTAGCGAGAGCTAAGCCAGCGTGCGGGCCTAAACCTGCTTTAGCGTCGTAGTAGTTTCCTTTAGCGAAGTTAGGGTCAGTCTTGATGGCTTCAATCTGAACTGAGTTCAAAGCGATCTGGTCAGCGGAGGTAACGGCAGGAGCAGCTATAACAGCTATTCGCTGCACTCTCTTTGGGTGAGTAATCGCCCACTCAAGCACATGCATTCCACCCATGGAGCCACCGATGATGGCATGCCATGAATCAATCTTCAGCACATCACTAAGTGCTACCTGTGCAGTTACCTGATCTCTAATAGTTAGATATGGGAATCTAGCTCCATACTCTCTACCTGATTTATCTAAAGATGCAGGACCAGTTGATCCTTGGCAACCACCAAGAATGTTTGGTGCAACTACAAAGTATTTGTTGGTATCAATAGCTAGACCAGGGCCAATAAGTTCACTCCACCAACCTTCGGTTGGGTGTTCTTTGCTGGCTTTGCCAACCGCGTGAGAGTCACCGGTTAGAGCATGCAGAACTAGAACTGCATTTGAAGAATCTTTGTTGAGAGAGCCCCAGGTCTCAAAAGCAAGTTTTGCTCCAGGCAATTCTTTGCCTGATTCCAAGGCGAGATCGCCTAGGTTTGCGAAAGATCTATCACCAGAGGGATCACCGTCCCGCCAAGCTCCAGTTGCCTTAGGCTTCCCGACTAGTTGTCGGGTTAGCTCTTCGGTAATGAGCTCGGAGGGGACGGTGTCCTCAGGTGTTTGAAATTCCATTTAGTTAGAGAGTACTTGCCTTACTTTGCTGCTGCAAAGCCAGTCTCAAGATCTGCAAGCAGATCGTCGATGGACTCAAGTCCAACTGACAATCTGATTAGACCAGGAGTTACTCCAGCGGTTAGCTGCTGAGCAGGAGTCAGCTGCGAGTGTGTGGTTGATGCTGGGTGAATTACTAGAGATCTAACGTCACCGATGTTGGCAACGTGAGAGAAAAGCTCTAGTGAGTCAACAAACTTAGAACCCTTTTCGCGACCACCCTTGATTTCGAATGACACAATCGCACCCGGACCCTTAGGGGCATACTTCTTACCCGCTTCAAACCATGGTGATGAAGGAAGAGCTGCGTAGTTAACTGCTTCAACCTGAGGGTGAGCCTCAAGCCAGGTAGCAATCTTCTTAGCGTTCTCAACGTGTCTTTCAACACGAAGGCTTAGAGTTTCGATTCCCTGAAGCAACTGCCATGCGCTAGCAGGAGCAATAGCTGCACCTAGGTCACGAAGTAGCTGAACACGAGCCTTGATGATGTATGCAATGCCATCACCTAGTGCTGCTGTGTAGTTAACACCGTGGTAAGACTCGTCTGGAGTAGTAAGACCAGGGAACTTGTCTGACTTAGACCATTCGAACTTTCCACCATCGACAATTGCACCAGCAACTACTGTTCCGTGTCCACCAAGGAACTTGGTTGCAGAGTGAATAACAATGTCTGCTCCGTGCTCAAGTGGCTTAACTAGGTAAGGAGTTGCAACAGTGTTGTCCACGATTAGTGGAACACCAGCTGCGTGAGCTGCATCAGCAACTTTCTGGATGTCTAGGATGTTGACCTTTGGGTTACCGATGGTTTCAGCAAAGAAAGCCTTGGTGTTTGGTCTAACAGCAGCAGCCCAAGCAGCTGCATCGTCCTGGTCTTCAACGAAAGTTGTTTCGATACCTAGCTTTGGCAATGTGTACTTGAAGAGGTTGTAGGTTCCACCGTAGATAGATGAAGAAGAAACAATGTGATCTCCAGCTTGAGCGATGTTTAGGATTGCAAAAGTCTCAGCTGCCTGACCAGAAGAAAGAAGTAGAGCCGCTGTTCCACCTTCAAGTGCCGCGATTCTCTTCTCAGCAACATCTTGGGTTGGGTTCATGATCCTGGTGTAGATGTTTCCGAACTCTGCAAGACCAAATAGGTTCGCAGCATGCTCAGATGAGTTGAATACGTATGCGGTTGTGTTGTAGATAGGTGTTACCACTGCGTTGGTTGTTGGGTCAGGAGTTGCTCCAGCGTGAATCTGTGCTGTTTCAAAGCCCCATTCAGAAGGTTGGTTGCTCATAGTGTTTGCTCTCTTTGGTTGGTGTGAAGTGTGACTCAAGGTTAGGTAGTAACAGGGTTTAGACCAAGCTAGGTCTGAAACTTAATGTAACTTTCGTTTACCTGGACTTCATCGGCCAGAAAGTGCTTACTTTGAAGCAGCCTCATCCAAGGTGTCAAAGGCTAGGGCTGCAAGTAGAGCAGCTCCATCCGCTAGCACTCCGTCGTCGAACTTGGCCTTGTTGCTGTGGTTGGCTTCTCGCTCGCCAGGAGTAGTTCCTGGGTAGGCAGCACCTAGGAAGATGAATGCTCCAGGGATAACCTCAACGATGCTGGCGTAGTCTTCACCACCAGGAATTGGCTGATCCATGGTCACGTAGCGTGCATCACCGAATAGCTCCTTGGTGACTCGCTCAACACGATCAACAGCAGCATGGTCGTTGATTAGAACCTTGGTTGCCGGGGTGAATTCGATCTCTGCTTCCAATTCGAAAGCAGCAGCCATGTTCTTGATGAAGGCAGGAATTAGAGTGCGAGTGTCATCAAAACCCTTCTTAGAGAAGGATCGAACAGTTGCACCAAAGCTAACTGACTCAGGAACAATGTTTGTGGTGTGGTCATTACCTGCTTTTATCCAACCCACGTTTAGAACGATTGGATCTAGAGCATCAAAGTTCTTAGCGATGTATGACTGAAGTGAACTTAGAATCTCAATCATTCCTGTGATTGGGTCTTTAGCCGCCCATGGCATTGATCCGTGGCCACCCTTGCCCTTGAGAGTCACCAAAAGGTCTCCAGCGGAGGCCATCATGGTTCCTTTACGTGAAAGGAACACTCCTGGTTCAGGAATAGAGAACACGTGAAGACCAAAAGCCGCAATTGGCATTTCACCAGAGGCTAGGTGCATGTCTTGAGAAAGCATCACACCAGCACCATCATGACCTTCTTCACCTGGTTGGAAGAACATCACAACATTGCCCTTTAGCTGGTCTTTGTTCTCAGCAATAAGCTGAGCAGCACCAATACCCATAGCCATGTGTAGATCGTGGCCGCAGGCATGCATGTAGCCGTTGGTTGAAGCAAAATCTAAACCGGTGTCTTCTTCAACAGCAAGAGCATCCATGTCCGCTCTCAATAGAACTGTTGGGCCAGGCTGAGAACCTCTAATAACAACTGCAGCAGCGCTCATGTCCTTACCTAAAGTAACTTGACCTAAGCCTTCAACTTCTTTCAAGACAATAGCCAGAGTCTTAGGAAGGTCTAGACCAAACTCAGGTACCTGGTGCAAAGCACGTCTTATCGAGACAAGGTTCTCCTGCTTGGCATTGGCTTGGCTTTTGAGTGTGTTCTGGTCCATGAGTTCTTCTTTCCTGAGGTTCTTCTATCTTGGCACTAATCGGCTCAGCCCAATAGGCATAAGGCATTCCTAAGCCCGCCACAGTACAGAAAATGGTTGGATTTTGGCTGAAGGTTATGGGTAGGCTGGAAACAGATTTCACTTTGAAAGGCTTATTGTGCAGAAGCTACTTCGACTAATTACTCTTCTTACGTTTGCCATAACCACGGGAGTAATCGCTACATCAAACGCATCAGCAGCCATGATCAACAATGTCTCCAACACTGTGGCTGACACCTTTGACACTGTCCAACACGTATTCAGAATTATGGCTGCAGCCCCCGCCCAACCGGCTGCTCCAAAAGCTGTTCCAGGTAATAAGTCAGCCACTGTTTCTTGGACAGCTCCAATAAACAACGGCTCAACAATCACTTCCTATACCGTTACTTCACTTCCAGGGGAGTTCACTTGCACCACAAGTGCACTTACCTGTGTAGTCAATGGTCTTACTAATGAAACTGCTTACACTTTTTCAGTTACTGCAACCAATGGGTTAGGCACTTCACTTAGATCAGCTGAGTCAACTTCAACTATTCCAACTCACACACCTCGACTTCTAACTTCTCAGGCTTTAGTTTCTGGACAAAGTGGAGCTGTTGCATACAGCTCAGACGGACGTTACGCAATTTGGGGAACACAAACAGCTCCGGCCCAAGTGGTGAAGTATGACTTGGAAACCAAGTCTGTGGTTGAGACACTAACTCTCGACTCAGCATCGACTGCAATCAAGGATGCTTCTGCATCTGAGACAGAAGCTTTCTTCTTTTATGCAGGAGGTTACGTTGCAATTGACATTGAAGGCATGTACGTCACCAAGTCAGGAGCTT
>JBDLVB010000047.1:0-6150 GCA_039805005.1 Actinomycetota bacterium | reverse complement strand
AGATGTTCTAACTAAGACTCACTCACTAGCCGACTCGCTTAGAGCAGCTGGGCTTGATGTTTCAACAGGTAACTTCTTTGATACCTTTACTGTTTCTAACGTTGATGCACACAAGGTATTTGAACTAGCAAGATCGAAAAGCATCACAATGCTTGTTCTTGATGAGAAGACCATTGGTATTTCTGTAGATGAAACAACATCAATCCAAACCCTTGAGGATGTTCTTTCTGCATTTGGAGCAAGTTCGCTTACAACCAGTGAAGTTCAGATTGAGTTAGCAAGAACTTCTGACTTCCTTACTCACGAAGTGTTCAACTCTTATCACTCTGAGACAGCAATGCTTAGATACCTAAAGCGTCTTGCTGATTATGACTTTGCATTAGACAGAGGAATGATTCCTCTAGGTTCTTGCACCATGAAACTCAATTCAACAACTGAAATGGAAGCTGTTACCTGGCCAGAGTTCGCTGGTCTTCACCCATTTGCTCCTAAAGAAGATGTTCAAGGTTATCTAGAGCTAATCGGTCAGCTAACTTCATGGTTGAGTGATGTCACAGGTTATGAAGAAGTTTCTTTGCAACCTAATGCTGGAAGCCAAGGAGAGCTTGCTGGTCTTCTAGCTATTCGTGGTTATCACCTATCTCGTGGTGATGCTCAGAGAACTGTTTGTTTGATTCCATCAAGTGCTCACGGCACTAATGCCGCCTCTGCGGTACTAGCTGGTATGGAAGTAGTTGTTGTTGCTTGCGATGAGAATGGAAACGTAGATGTTTCTGATCTTGAGGCAAAGATTGAAGCTACTGGAGAGAAGCTCGCGGCTCTAATGGTTACCTACCCAAGCACTCACGGTGTTTATGAAGAAGCCATTGTTGATATCTGTGAGCAGGTTCATGCTGCTGGTGGACAGGTCTACATCGATGGAGCAAACACCAACGCTGTTGTTGGTTATGCAAAGTTTGGTTTATTTGGTGGAGATGTTAGCCACCTAAACCTCCATAAGACTTTCTGTATTCCTCACGGTGGTGGAGGTCCTGGTGTTGGTCCAGTGGCAGCTAGATCTCACTTGAAGGAATTCCTACCGGGTCACGCTAAAGCTCAATCAGCTTTGCCTAACTACGGACCAGTATCTGCTGCTCCATATGGCTCTGCAAGCATTCTTCCTATCTCATGGGCTTACATCAGAATGATGGGTGCCCATGGCCTGCAGAATGCAACAGCAGTTGCTGTTCTATCAGCTAACTACATTGCTAAGAAGCTCGATCACGCCTTCCCTCTTCTTTACACCGGTAAGAACGGATTGATTGCTCACGAGTGCATCATCGACATCAGAGGAATCACTAAGGAAACCGCTGTTACTGGAGAAGACATTGCTAAGCGTCTAATCGACTATGGCTTCCACGCTCCAACCATGTCTTTCCCTGTTGCTGGAACCTTAATGATTGAGCCAACTGAATCAGAGCCTAAAGAAGAAGTAGATCGCTTCATTGAGGCAATGCTAGCTATCAAGGCCGAGATTGATGAAGTTGCAGCAGGCAAGTACTCAATTGAAGAATCCCCTCTTAGAAATGCTCCTCACACAGCCAAGAACATCGCCTCTGAGTGGACTAGGAAGTATGACCGTGAGGTTGCTGTCTTCCCTGCCAAACAGTTCAGGAACAAGTACTGGCCAATAGTGAACCGCATTGACAACGTTTATGGAGATAGAAACCTTGTGTGTTCCTGCCCACCGATTGAGTCATTCGCGAACTAAGTATGTGCTCAGGTTCGAACAGAGCTAAATTCCTCAAGAATCATTGAATATTGGCTGGACATTCGCTGAATAACTGGGCGTGAAGGCACCTCGTGCTCAGCCCACCCTCAGGTAGAATTGGGCCATGACAACCCCATCAATGAACGTTCCTCTAGAAGTTTGGCTAATCACTGCAGTAGTAGTTGGTGCCATTATCGTGCTCGATTTACTCTTTCAGCTAAAGCGAAAGAACGACCCGAGCTTCAAAGAATCAGCCATCTTCACAAGCATCTTCTTAGGTGCAGCTATTGGATTCTTCTTCGTAGTCGATCAGGTTTGGGGTAAGCCTTTCGGAAGTGAATACCTAGCCGGATTCATCACTGAATACAGCTTGTCTATCGACAACCTATTCATCTTCCTAATCATCTTCACGAGACTAGCTGTGCCAGACAAAGCTAGACGTCAGGCTCTAACCGTCGGTATTTTGATTGCCCTCGTCCTACGATTTATCTTCATTGCTGTCGGTGCCGTCGCAATTGCTGCGTTCTCGTGGGTTTTCTACATCTTCGGTGCATTCTTGATCTACACCGCCTACACACTAGTTCGCGACCACTTCAAGTCTCACGGACATGACGAAGCTCCTGGTGGCAAGTTCATTGACTTCATCAAGAGAAGAGTCAATGTAACCGAGGAGTACCACGGTGCAAAGGTTTCTATCAAGAAGGATGGCAAGCGCTACTACACCCCGCTTCTATTCGCGATGATTGCTATCGGTGCTGCAGACATCTTGTTCGCCCTAGACAGCATCCCAGCGGTTTACGGTCTTACCAAAGAGCCATACATTGTCTTCACTGCAAACGCCTTCGCTCTTCTAGGTCTACGCCACTTGTTCTTCTTACTAAGTGGACTGCTAACTCGTCTTGTTTACCTTGGTCTTGGACTTTCAGTAATCCTTGCCTGGATCGGTATCAAGCTAGTTATCCACGCACTTCACGAGAACGAACTTCCATTCATCAACGGTGGTAAGCACTTCGAAGGTCTGCCTGAGATCAGCACCAACACTTCACTTGGTGTGATCTTGGTAACCATCACAATCGCTACTGTAGCTTCTCTAATCAAGACTAGAAACACCAAGAGTGATAAAGCTACCAAGCACTAACCTTCTTGTTTCTAACGTCTGCTTCGGTGGGAACGTATTTGGTTGGACTGCTGAAGAAACTCAGTCGTTTGAACTACTGAACTACATCACCGAGCATGGTGGTAACTTTATTGACTCTGCCGATGTCTATTCCGCTTGGAAAGAAGGCAATCAGGGTGGTGAGAGTGAAACCATTATTGGTAATTGGCTCAAGCAGACAGGCAAACGTGACCAGGTTGTAATAGCCACCAAGGTTGCAATGCTTGAAACCAGAAAAGGCCTTGGAGCTAAGAACATTGCTTTGGCTTGTGAAGACAGCCTAAGACGACTAAACACGGATTACATCGACATCTACTATGCCCACAGTGACGACCTTGAAACAGACCTTGAAGAAACTCTCGGTGCCTTCAATGAACTTGTGCTCTCGGGCAAGGTTAGACACATTGCGGCATCTAATTACACATACGATCGTCTAGCTCAAGCCCTGCAGATCAGTGAAGCGAATGGCTTCGCTAAATACATTGCTCTTCAGAACAGATACAGCCTTGTGGCTAGAGAACCTTATGAATCTGATGGGGCGAGATCTGTTCAAGACTTTGGTATCGCAGGTCTTCCCTACTCAACCCTTGGTAGCGGGTTCCTGTCGGGCAAGTATAGAGATGGTCAGAATGTGGACTCTGCCCGTGCGGCCGGAGTGAGCAACAACTATGTTAATCCAGAAAACTTTGCGCTTCTCAGCAGAGTTGAAGAAGTTGCTAGAGAGCATTCAGTTTCAAATACGGCTGTGGCCCTAGAGTGGTTGAGAAATAAGCCAGGTGTCACAGTACCGATTGCATCAGGAAGAACAATTGAACAACTTCAAGCGCTAATGCAGAAGGTGTCTCTAAGTTCTGAAGAGGTTCAATACCTAAGCGGAACTAAATAAAAACTAGTTAGCTAGATTTGCTTCGATAGCCTCAATAATCTGCTCAGCATCAGGCTTTGTTGTTGGTCTGAATCTCTGAATCTCACCGTTTGGAAGCACTAGGAACTTTTCAAAGTTCCACTTCACATTGCCAGCATTGCCTTCAGCATCTTCTGCCTTGGTCAACTCTTTGTATAGCGGGTGAGCATTCTTACCGTTGAGCTTTGCCTTATCCGTCATTGGGAAGGTGACTCCCCAAGTTGTTGAGCAATAGTCGGATATGTCATCTGAAGACTTTAGTTCTTGGAAGAACTGGTTTGAAGGAACACCGATAACAGTGAAGCCCTGGTCTTTGTACTTTTTGTGCATCGCTTCAAGAGTTTCATACTGTGGGCTTAGTCCACAGCGAGAAGCAACATTAACAACCATGGTTACTTTGCCTTGAACCTCACCAAAAGTTTTGGTTGATCCATCCAGCATTACAAGTTCGATATCTTTTAGTGTCATGGTCCAAGGGTACCTGATTACCTCCTCTGATTAACTAGGTAATCCCTGAGAGTATCCCCTTACCAATTGGGGATACACTCAAAGTAAGACAAGGGAGTAAGCATGAAGCTAAATGAAAAAGTTGTTGTTGTAACTGGGGCTGGAAGTGGCATGGGGCGTGAACTAGCTCTTGAACTAGTTAGAAGAGGTTCTAAAGTTGCCCTCGTTGATTTCCGTAAGGAGACTCTTGCTGAAACTGCAACTCTTGTAAGTGGATTGAACGGTGTCTACTCAGAGCATCTTCTAGACGTGTCTGATGCTAAAGCAGTAGCTGCTTTGCCTGCTGCAGTTATCAAAGCCCTAGGTTCGGTTGACGCCTTGATCAACAATGCCGGAATCATTCAACCTTTCGTGAAAGTCAACGACCTTTCGTTGGATGATGCTCACCACGTGATGAATGTCAACTTCACCGGACCACTGATGCTTATCAAAGCTTTCCTACCTGAATTACTAAAGCGTCCTGAAGCACACATTCTCAACGTCTCCTCCATGGGGGCATATGCACCGGTTCCTGGACAAAGTGTTTATGGAGCTTCAAAGGCGGCAATCAAGTTGCTGACCGAAGGTTTGCGATCAGAACTTCTTTCAACAAATGTCGGTGTGACTATTGTCTTCCCCGGAGCAATCGCGACCAACATTGCTGCAAACTCTGGAATGGCGGCTATGCAGGCTGACTCAAGTGAATCTAGCTTCCCAACAACCGCTGCTGACGTTGCAGCCAAGTTGATGGTGAACGCCATGGAAAAGAACAACCCAAGAGTTGTCATCGGTAAAGATGCTAAGACAATGGACTTTCTTTCAAGATTAAACCCATTGTTTGCAGCAAAGCTGATCTATAAGCAGATGGCTTCTTTGCTGAAGTAGTTTCTAACCTCAGTTAGCAACTAGCTTTGGGGCGGTTTCCTTGACCCAGGTACTTACCTCTGAATTGAAGATGTTTGGCTGCTCTTCCTGAGGTAGGTGAGCACTCTTTTCAACAATCACCAGCTTGCTGTTCTTGATCTGGGTGGCTAGACGTTCAGTGTCTGCTGTTGCAACCACCTCATCGTACTTGCCGGTAATCAGCAACGTTGGCTGGATAATCTGACCTAAGTTCTCGGCTAATTTACTGTCTCTAGGGGCTGTTGAAAACTCCCAAAAAGCCCTCTCCCAGCCCTTTATCTCTAAGGGGGCTAAATAGCCCGCTCTCACCTCTTCGGTCAGCTGAGACTGGTCGTAATAACTTCTTTTGAGCAAATCCTGGCCACTTGAAGCTATTTCCCTGACAAGGAATGGTCCGAGGCGGTCAATCTGAGGAATGACCTTTAGGGTGGCTAACCAGGACGGGCTAGAGCCAGTCGAATAGACCGCAGGGTCCACAAGAATGAGTCTCTGAACCTTGTCTGGATTCAGGCGAGCATACTCGGCAGCAAGCTGACCTCCTGCTGAATGGCCGACAAGAATAACTTCTTGAACTGCCGCAAACTTTGAAATAAGCCCATCAAGTAGCTCAAAGTTACCTTCAAAGCCATAAGGGTTTGTGCCGTTCCAGCTTGTAGGTCTATCGGTGAATCCAAAACCTGGACGATCGTAGGCAAGCACCTCACCTTGCTTACTCAAAGAGTCCATCGCATAGCGCCATGAGAAAGTGCTTGCTCCAAAGCCGTGCATCAGAATGAACAATGGAACACTGTCTGCTTTGTTTCCTGAATATGGTTCAGTTTCAATGTGGACGTTTATGTCATTGATCTTGACGAATTCTGCGTTAGCTCCAGCAGCTTCAACATTGGTCTTTGTGCCACTGGAATCAAATGGAATAACCATAGGCACGATCAGGAACGCTAGTAACCCCAA
>JBDLVB010000046.1:0-6305 GCA_039805005.1 Actinomycetota bacterium | reverse complement strand
GGAATTGTTTATGCAATTCAGGACCAGCTAGATATTCCTGTCAAACTAGTTGGTGTTGGTGAAGGCATCAATGACTTTGGTTTCTTTGATGCCAAAGACTTTGCTAGTGGGTTAGTAGGTGAGAAGTAATGTTTGGAAATCTATCCGAGCGTTTAGTTGAAACGTTCAAGGGGTTGCGTGCCAAAGGTAAGTTATCTGCCGCGGACATTGACTCCACACTTAGAGAGATAAGAAGAGCCCTGCTTGAAGCAGACGTTGCTCTTGAAGTTGTAAAGACATTCATTGCTGCAGTTCGTGAGAGAGCTCTAGGCGATGAGGTTTCAAAGGCCTTGAACCCAGCTCAACAGGTTGTTCAAATTGTTCAAGAAGAACTGATTGTTATCTTGGGTGGGGAAGCCAGAAGAATTCAGTTTGCTAAGAACCCACCAACTGTAATCATGCTTGCTGGTTTGCAGGGTTCTGGTAAAACCACCCTTGCTGGAAAGCTAGCTCTTTGGCTCAAAGAGCAGGGTCAAACTCCTTTGCTAGTTGCCTGTGATCTGCAAAGACCTAATGCAGTGAACCAACTTCAAGTTATTGGTGAACGTGTTGGTGTTCCTGTGTTCGCTCCTGAAGCAGGAAACGGTTCAGGCAACCCAGTAAACGTTGCTAAAGATTCAATCAAGCACGCTACCCAAAAGCAGTTCTCCGTAGTCATCGTTGACACCGCAGGTCGTCTCGGTATTGATGAAGAACTTATGAAGCAGGCTAACGACATCAGGAAAGCAACAGATCCTGATGAAGTTTTATTTGTTATTGACTCGATGATTGGTCAAGACGCAGTAAATGTTGCCAAAGCATTTGAAGATGGTGTTGGAATTACTGGTGTGGTTCTAACCAAGCTTGATGGTGATGCTCGAGGTGGTGCAGCACTGTCTGTTGCTCAAGTAACTGGCAAACCAATCTTGTTTAGTTCAACCGGTGAAGGCATGGACGCCTTTGAACCTTTCTATCCAGACCGCATGGCTTCTCGTATTTTGGATATGGGAGACATCCTCACCCTTATCGAGCAAGCTCAAAAGTCTTTTGACGAGCAAGAAGCCATGGCCATGGCAGAGAAGATGGCCAAGGATGCCTTCACCCTTGAAGACTTCCTAGAGCAGATGCAGCAGATCAAGAAGATGGGCTCCATCAAGAACATGCTTGCGATGATGCCTGGAGCTGGAAAGCTAAAAGGTCAGCTAGACAACATCGATGAAAAAGAGATTGCACATACCGAAGCCATCATCAGGGCAATGACCCCTAAAGAACGCAGAGACCCAAAGATTCTCAATGGTTCCAGAAGGCTTCGTATTGCTAAGGGTTCAGGAATGACAGTTACCGATGTGAACTCGTTGGTCAACAGGTTTGAGCAGGCAGCCAAGATGATGAAGACCATGGCTAAGGGTGGAAACCCAGGAATTCCAGGAATGCCTCCGGGTATGGGCAGGGCAGCTATGCCTAAACAGAACAAGGGCAAAGCCAAAAAGGGTAGCAAATCAGGTAATCCAGCTAAACGAGCTGCAGAAATAGCAGGTATTCAACCTCCCAAGCAGGGAAATTCAGGATCATCCTTCGGTTTAGGGGGATAGTTGGTTGCTCCTGCCAATAATTTCTGGCAGAATAGAGAGGTTGCCTGCAGCTTGACCCTCTAACCAAGTTGAATGGGCAACCCATTAGAGCTTTTCTACCGAGTGTGCCCCCACGCTCACGGTTGATTGTTCGCCCCAATTCATAAACAGGAGCATTGTGGCTGTAAAAATCCGCCTAAAGCGTCTCGGAAAACTGAAGACGCCTCACTACCGTATCGTCGTAGCAGATTCACGTAAAGCACGTGATGGTCGCGTTATCGAAGAGATCGGTCGTTACGTACCAACTAACCACCCATCAATCATTGAAGTTAACTCAGAGCGTGCTCTGTACTGGCTAGGTGTTGGTGCACAACCAACCGAGCAGGTACTTGCTCTTCTAAAGCTAACCGGTGACTACCAGAAGTCGAAGGGTGACGCTTCTGCAAAGAACACCGTCCTACCTCAGATTCCTAAGGCAGTTTTCGAAGCTGACACAAAGAAGAAGCCAGTTCTAAAGCCTCGTGAAGAGATCGTTGTTAAGAAGCAGGCTGACAAGGTTGCAGAAGACGTAGTCGATGCAGTTGTTGACGCAGCAGTAGCTGAAGGCAACCTAGAAGACGTTGTAGAAGCAGCAGCTGAAGTAGTTGCAGAAGTTGCTGCTGTTGAAGTTGCAGCAGAAGCAGCTGAAGTTGTAGAAGAGGCAGCAGCAGAAGTTGCTGCAGCTGACGAAGTTTCAGAAGGTTCACCTGCTGAAGCTGAAGAAACCAAAGAGGCTTAATAAAGTGTTATCCGCTGCGCTCGAACACTTGGTCAAAGGTATTGTTGATCATCCTGAGGATGTCAACGTCACTGAACGCTCAACCAATCGTGGAGATTTGTTAGAGATTCACGTTCACCCTGACGACCTTGGCCGAGTAATCGGGCGCAACGGACGCACTGCCAAAGCCCTCCGCACCATCATTAACGCTCTTGCCGATGGCAAGAAGGTGCGCGTAGACGTAGTAGATAACAATTTCTAAGCAGACCACCCTCAGGGTCGGTCGGTTATTAAAGGCCCACGGCCTAAAAGGTGCTATCAAGCTAGAGCTATACACCGACACTCCTAACGAACGTTTTGTTCCAGGAGCAACATTCCAACTCCAAGTTCCAGAAACTTCTCCTTGGCACGGTAAATCAATAACCGTCAAAGAGATGAGAATGTATAACGCTCAGCCAGTTCTATTCCTTGAAGGAGTAGAAACAAGAGAAGCAGCAGAAACTCTAATCAAAGCAATCTTGCTTGTTGATCAAAACCTTGAAGAGCTTCCAACTGAACCAGATGCTTGGTATGACCAGCAGCTAGTTGGACTAAGTGTCATCCGTGATGGTGTTGAAGTTGGTTCAGTTGTTCGAGTTGAACACTTCCCAGCCCAAGACATGCTTATTGTTCTAACCAAAGATGAGCGGGAAGTTATGGTTCCTTTTGTGAAGGCTATTGTCCCTTCAGTAGACATTGAGGCTAAGACGGTTACTGTCACGCCACCTAACGGCCTATTTGAAGAGATTGAATCTGAGTAATGAAGATTCAGGCTGTAACAATCTTCCCTGAGTACTTCTCAGCACTGGATATCTCCCTTTTGGGTAAAGCTCAAGAAAACAAAGTAATTGATTTCAAGGCTGTAGATCTTCGTGATTACACCCACGACAAACACAAAACTGTTGATGACAGCCCTTATGGTGGCGGAGCAGGCATGCTTATGAAGCCTGAGCCTTGGGGTGAGGCACTAGATGAACTACTAAACCCTGATGGTTCAACTGTCTTGATTGTTCCTTCTCCTGCAGGAGAACTGTTCAAGCAAGCTACCGCTCAAGAACTTTCTTCAAAAGAACACATCGTGTTTGCCTGTGGTCGCTACGAGGGTATTGATCAGAGAGTCTTTGATTGGGCTCAAGATAAGGCCGAGGTAAGACTTATAAGCCTTGGTGATTATGTTCTAAACGGTGGGGAAGTAGCAGCTCTAGCCATGATTGAGGCTATTGCTCGTCTAATTCCAGGGGTTATCGGTAATGCCGAGAGCCTTACTGAAGAGTCCCACTCAGATGGTCTATTGGAGTATCCAAGCTACACAAAGCCTGCCTCTTGGCGAGGACTGGATGTTCCTGAGGTTCTTAGAGGTGGCAATCACGCTGAGATAGCTAAATGGCGTAAAGAGCAGTCACTTGAGAGAACTAAGGCTGTTAGACCGGACCTTCTAGAGGGCTAGCGTTGCTTGCCTTGAGTTTTTGTGGCAAGATGTACAGGTTGCCTAAATAAAGCTCTGCCGCAGGGGAGATTAGGGAACAGCACCAAATTGAGAAACTAACACATACCCGTTATTGACCTGCAGGCAAGAACAGAAGGCAGAAAAATGCAAATTCTAGATTCAGTAGATCTACCAAACCTAAAGACCGATGTCCCAGCATTCCGCGTGGGAGACAACGTAAAGGTCCACGTAAACATCATTGAAGGTAACCGTAGCCGTGTGCAGGTTTTCCAGGGTGTTGTTATCCGTCGTTCAGGTGCTGGTGTCCGCGAGACATTCACCGTTCGTAAGGTAACTTTCCAGGTTGGCGTTGAAAGAACTTTCCCAATTCACTCCCCAGTTATCGACAAGATTGAACTTGTATCTCGTGGTGCTGTTCGTCGTGCGAAGCTTTACTACCTACGCGACCTGCGTGGTAAGAAGGCGAAGATCCGCGAAAAGCGCGACAACACAACTTCTGCTAACTAGTTCTTAGACAGTTCACAGGTAAGGGCAATAACCTTCCATCATGGCTAAAAAAGAAAAAGTTGAAAAGCCAATCAAAGGGCCTTTCAAAGCGCAGCGTGAGAAGGTAAGAAAACTAAAAGCAAAGCACGTGCTGCTCGCTTTTATCATCGACACCGTTGTAATCCTTGTCTCAGCTTTAGCAATCTCTTTTCTAATCAAGTCATTTCTAATTAGAACTTTCTACATTCCATCAGGTTCAATGTTTGATACTTTGCAGATCAACGATCGAATCATGGTGAATCAACTAGTTCCAGACATTATTCCTTTGGAACGAGGCGATGTAGTTGTTTTTAAGGATCCAGGTGGATGGCTAGGCACCATCGAGAGAAAGCCTGTTACTAACCCACTTCAGCAAGTTGGCGATTTTGTACTTTCTATTGCAGGTCTAACTACTCCTGATAACAACCAACACCTCGTGAAGAGAGTTATTGGTAAAGGCGGAGACCGAGTAGTTTGCTGTGATGTTGATAACCGAATAACTGTCAACGGCAAAGCAATCATCGAACCATATCTAGCTAAAGACTCCAATCCATCAAACACTGAATTCGATGTGACTGTGCCTAAGGATTCATTCTGGGTAATGGGAGACAACAGAGGAAACAGCGAAGATTCAAGATATCACCCTGACGCTCCGGGCAAGGGTTTTGTTTCAAAGAACTATGTTGTTGGACGTGCCTTCGTAATTTCTTGGCCGTTCCAGCATTTCACCTGGTTGGATAACTACCCAAATGTCTTCAAAGACGTCCCAACTCCCAAGCCTTAGTTTCGAGAACTCGTTTTTTGAAACGGGAACTCGATTCATAATCGGCATAGATGAAGTTGGTAGAGGATCAATTGCTGGACCAGTAGCGGTCGGTGTTGCCCTTCTGGATAACCAAAGAGATCTTCAGAGTTGGCCTTCGAAGCTCAAGGACAGCAAACTCATTTCTGAGAAGACACGTGAAGAAATCTATCCACTGGTGTGTTCATGGGTTAGCGGTTGGGCTGTTGGCATGGCCACCGTTGAGGAGATTGAATCCAAAGGAATAGTTGAAGCCCTAAGCCTTGCTGGCTTTAGAGCCCTCGAGCAATTGGTTAGAGATCCAGCTCTTAGGGAAGCTATCGCCAAAGACGGAGTCATGATGATTCTTGACGGTTCGCATAACTGGCTAGGGGATAAGGCTCTGGGGATGCCTGTGACCGTGAAGACTAAGGCTGACCGAGACTGTGTCTCTGTTGCTTCTGCATCTGTGGTTGCCAAGGTCACTAGGGACAGGCTGATGCTTGAGGTTCATGAAGCCCACCCAAGCTACTCCCTTGATTCCAACAAGGGCTACGCCTCGGAAAGCCACATAGCTGCTCTTCGAGAACATGGACCGTCCCCAGTTCACCGCCTGAGTTGGCTAACCAAGATTCTTGCGAGATAGACTTTTAGCCACATGGATGAGAACGAATTTGACGATTATGACCGCGAGGCAGAGCTAGCTCTGTTTCGTGAGTATAGAACTGTCGCTGACACTTTTAGATTTGTTATTGAAACAGAGCGAAGACTATATCTAGCTAATGAAGTTGACTTCAAGCGCATTGACACAGCAACAGATTTCTATTTTGAACTTGTCATGACCGATGTTTGGGTCTGGGATATCTATAGAACAGACCGCTTTGTGAAGACTGTAAGAGTTCTAACATTCAAAGACGTAAACATCGAAGAACTAACCGGTAAGGCTTTCGACCTTCCTAAGGAACTAACAGTAGGCGAGTAGCCCCTACTTCTCCACAGTTACAAAAACAGATAACCCAAACTGCAGTAAGTCCTTCAAACTCACTTTGTGAATGAAGATAAATTACAAGCTGCTGCTACCTGGAGTTTGTTGTGTGAGCCAGGCGATTCCGTTGCTGGGATGCTCAGAAGAATTCTCGGAGTTGAAGAGGCACTCTTTGAAATTAG
>JBDLVB010000045.1:0-6313 GCA_039805005.1 Actinomycetota bacterium | reverse complement strand
GCCGCTCCTGTCCAAGTCATCGCAACTTTAGATTCAACATCCATTGCCATTAGTCGACCAGAGTCCTACCGGTCAGACGAAGGAATACATCTTCAAGAGAAGATCTTCTAACTAGAGAGGTGACTGGATGCAAACCCTTCTTGATGATTTGCTCCAAGCACTTCTCACCGTTTTCTGCATAAACAAGAATGCGGTCAGGAAGGATCTCTAATCTCTCACCAATTCCCTTTAGGTCTTTGGCAACCTGAGCGTTGTTCTCACTGCCGAAACGAACTTCGAGAACTTCCTTTGAAGAGTACTTCTTGATCAGTTCAGCAGGAGAACCTTCAGCCATGATCTTGCCTTTGTCCATAACCATAAGGCGATCACAAAGTTGTTCGGCTTCATCCATGTAGTGGGTGGTGATAACCAGTGTCACACCTTGCTCTTTTAGTCTGAACAATCTGTCCCAGAGAATGTGTCTTGCCTGAGGGTCTAATCCTGTTGTTGGTTCATCCAACATCAGGATCTCTGGTTCGTTAACAAGTCCTCTAGCAATAGTCAGTCTTCGCTTCATACCGCCAGAGAGTTCTTCAGTCTTGTTGTTTCTCTTGTCAGCTAGTTGAGCAAAATCTAGGAGTTCTTCAATCTTTACTTTCAACCACTTACGGCTTAGTCCGAAGTAGCGACCATAAATCATTAGGTTTTCCCAAACCTTCAGTTCCCTATCAAGGTTGTCCTGCTGTGGGACAACACCTAGGTGGGCTCTAATCTCAGGGCCTTGATCGTTAGGGTCTTTACCCAGGATGAGCAGTTCGCCACCACTTCTCTGGCTGGTAGCGGCAATCATCTTCATAGTGGTTGATTTACCGGCTCCATTAGGGCCCAATAGCCCGAATGACTCTCCCCTAGTGACTGTGAAGTCAATGCCATCAACCGCTTTAAAGTCCCCGTAAACCTTGGTTAGTCCTTTGGCAACAATCATTGCTTCACGACTAGTGCTTTTCTTAGCCAAAATAACTGTCTTTCTTCTTTGAAATAATCAGATGCTCAACTTTGTAAGTCTAATCAGTAGGGGTGATATCCTTGAGAACATGACCCCTGCCCGAAGTGACAAGGTTCGCCCAGGCAATCGCAGGGTGACCGGCAAGGAACAGTTCTATACACCTCCGGAACTAGCACACCGCCTCACATCCCAAATAAGCCCCCTCGTTGGCGGCCTCGAAGGAAAGCTAGTCATTGAACCAGCTGGCGGAACCGGTGCTTTTATTAACGCAGCCAAAGACCTAGGTGCAACCAGAGTCCTAAGCTTCGATATTGAACCCAAGTCAGATGGCGTTCAGCTAGGTGACTTCTTAGAGGCAGACCTTGCCGGCATAAAAGGTGCCATCACAATCTCAAATCCACCCTTTGGCAGAAACAACTCTTTGAGTATCCCCTTCTTCAATAAAGCTGCGAAGCACAGTGATTACATTGCTTTTATTGTTCCGAGAAGCTGGCGTAAGTGGTCTGTGATCAACAGGCTAAATAGAAACTTTCACCTTATTCACGACCAGGACCTGAGCATTGATTATGTTGACGACCTAGGCGAAATGGTTTGGCAGAAATCAAACTTGAGAACTTGCTTTCAACTATGGGAAAGAAGAGATTCCCAAAGAGATCTCATCAAGGTCCAGGACCTCGGTCTAATCTCTAAGGTAACTCCTGAAGAGGCAGACATCGCTATTACAGTCTTTGGCTACAGTTGCGGACTAATCAGAACAGAGTTTGAAAGAGTTCCAAACAGCACCTTGATGTTTCTAAAGCTTCATGATGAGAGAGTCCTAAACACTCTCAAGTCAGTGGACTTTAGTAGGTTCTTTAGAAACACTGCCTACACAGAAGCGCTATCCCTTCAAGAAATAAGATTTCTCCTGAATGAAGCAATCTTTGGAGATCCATCACTAGTAAAGATGAAAGAGTAAAAACATGAGCATGACAGGTAGCCGCAGGCGAGGACCAGCCGTTAAGGACACAGGGCCCAAAGCAAAATTCAGTCAACTATTCCCTTACATGAAAGAGCAAAAGGGTCTTCTGACATTTGCGGTTATCTTTAGCATCCTTGCTGCAGGTGTGAACCTTGCTCAACCGCTTGTAGTTGGACAAATCATCAGTAAAGTCCAGGAAGGCGATGACGTCCTATTCTTAGGCATCGCTCTTCTAGTGATCACATTGCTAAGCGCTTTGCTCAGCGGTGCAATGTATTTAGTTCTTGCAAAAGCAGGAGAAGGCGTCGTGCTGTCAGCTAGAACATCTCTAGCCACTAGATTGTTGCGACTACCAATTGCTGAGTATGACCTAAGAAGGACTGGAGATTTAGTGTCTCGAGTTGGTTCAGACACCACGCTTTTGCGAGCTGCACTCACTCAGGGTCTAGTCAATGGAGCAGGTGGAGCACTTATCTTTCTAGGTTCTGTTATCGCCATGGCACTCATCGACTGGCTGCTACTAGTTCTCACCCTGGCCATGATCTCGATTGCTATTGCCGCCATTGGGCTAACCGCCCGAAGAATCAAGGCTGCTACTACCAAGGCTCAAGAACGTGTGGGAAACATGTCAGCATCTGTTGAGCGTGCTCTTTCCGCAGTAAGAACAATTAGAGCTGCAAGAGCAGAGGGAAGAGAGTCTGCCCAGATTCGAAAAGATGCAGAAGATGCTTTTGAGCAAGGAGTGAAGATTGCCAAGATCAACTCATTTGTTCTACCAATAAGCGGAATTTCTGCTAACGCAGCACTAATTGCTGTTATTGGTGTGGGTGGTTACCGAGTTGCAACGGGAGAAACTCAGGTAGCTTCTCTGGTTACTTTTATTCTTCTCATGTTCCTCTTACTAAGGCCAGTCGGGCAATTCTTTGAAGCTTATTCTTCTGTTCAGTCAGCTCTTGGAGCTCTTGCTCGTATCCAAGAAATTCTAGATATTCCTCTTGAAGATACAGATGCAGAGAGAGCACAAGTGACAAAGCGCAAGGCGGTGAACTCAACTGCTATCGAATTCAAAAAGATAAAGTTCAGCTACCCTGCAAGGCCTGAAGTTGCTCTCGATGAAAACGGAAAGCCAATTGAAGGTACCGATCCAATCATGAGCGAACCTAAAGAAGTTCTAAAGGGAGTCTCATTCAAGATTGAACGAGGATCACGTGTCGCTATTGTCGGTCCATCTGGTGCAGGTAAATCAACTGTGTTCAGTTTGATGGAGCGATTCTACGAGCCAACAGGTGGAGAAATTCTGCTTGATGGCCAGTCAGTTGGCTCAATGCTTCGATCAGATCTAAGAGCTCAAATTGGATACGTTGAGCAAGATGCTCCTGTTCTTGCTGGAAGCATCAGAGAGAATCTTTTGATTGGTTCTCCAGATGCAACAGAGAAAGAACTCAAGCGTGTTCTAGGCGAAGTCAACTTAACTGCTGTTCTAAAACGAGACAAGCGTGGTTTGGATGCTGAGGTTGGCGAGCAGGGAATCATGCTTTCCGGAGGAGAGCGTCAACGCCTAGCAATTGCAAGAACTCTTCTGAGTGCTCCCCCAATCATGTTGCTCGATGAATCAACTTCGAGCCTTGATGGTCTAAATGAACAGCGAATGAGAGAAGCCATTGACGCAGTTGCCAAGAACAGAACGATGATTGTTATCGCCCACAGGCTCTCAACAGTTGTGGACAGCGACCAGATCATCGTTATTGACGGCGGTAAGGTCATTGGAACCGGAACCCATAAGCAACTGCTAAAGACGACCCCTCTATACAGAGAACTAGCCGCCACCCAGATGCTGGGCTAGTTCTGTGTCCCCGGACGGGAGTAACATGAACCTAACAGCCAACAATTGGAGATAAAAATGGCAGCAAAGAAAATGACTGAGAGACTAGCTCTACCGATGTTCGTATGTGGCATTATCGCCATGGTTTCATCTGCAGGGGTGTCTCTTGGTGCAAGCGCTAACGCAACTAGCCCAATCGAATATGAAAAGGTCACCATGACCTACCTGTCCTCAGGTTATTCAGCTAGTGACAGCACTTGTGGCTCAACTCAAGATGTTTACTCAGGTAACAGCAAGTATTCTTCATTCAGATCAAAGAACTTGAGAACCTCTGGAAGCGACCAGACATTCCTTTGCACTGCAACCTTCTATGTTGTTACCAACGTAAACATTCCAACCCCAAAGCCAGTGCCAACTATGACCGTGATCTACAGTCCTGAGCCGACAGCTAAGCCAAGACCAACAAAGACTGTTTACGTTACTCCAAGTGCTGAACCACGTCCAACTAAATCTCCAAAACCAAAGCCAACCGCAACTAGAACGCCAAGACCAACACCTTCGTACTTTATTAGTCCAACCCCGAAGCCGAAGCCAAGTTTGTTTATTCCAGCTCCGACGAAGTCACCAAAGGGTTAGTTCTAAAGGCTTAAATGAAGAAGTGGTTTAGCAATTGATTGCTAAACCACTTTCTTATTAGCGAAGTCTTGCGGCTCTAACTACATTTCTAACGAGCATCGCTCTAGTCATTGGGCCAACGCCGCCAGGATTAGGTGAAACAAATCCCGCAATATCAAAAACGCCTGGGTCAACATCTCCAACAAGAGTTGTCTCGCCGTCTCTGTCTACTCGAGTAATTCCAACATCCAGAACTGCAGCCCCTGGTTTGATCCATTCAGGCTTCACAAAGTGAGGAACACCTAGAGCTGCAACAACGATATCTGCTCTCTTCACTGATTCCGAAATGTCTCTAGAACCTGAATGCAAAGAAGTTACTGTTGCATCAATTCCCTTTTTGTTCAGCAACAAACCTAATGGTCTGCCCACTGTGATACCTCTGCCAATTACAGCTACTTCAGCACCTTTGAGGTTGATGTCATATCGGTGAAGCAATTCAGCTATTCCAGCTGGAGTGCAAGGAAGTGGTGAAGTGATTTCATCAGAACCAGCCAACACTAGGCGTCCAAGATTGATTGGATGTAGACCATCTGCATCTTTGTCCGGGTCAATCAGTTCAAGCATTTCGTTTGTATTGAATCCAAATGGCAGTGGCAGCTGAAGGATGTAGCCAGTCACATCAGAAGCATCGTTTAGATCTCTGATTGCTGCTCTCACATCTGCTTCTTTGGCATTGGCAGGTAGATCAATACGTACTGAGTGAACTCCAACTTCGGCACAGTCCCTGTGTTTACCAGCGACGTAGCTGTGTGAGCCTGGGTCATCGCCAACAAGCAAAGTACCTAAGCCAGGTGTGATTCCCTGCTTCTTTAGTTCGATTACTTCAAGAGCAAGCTCTGCTTTGATGGCTTTCGCAACAGCTTTGCCATCAAGGACTACGGCAGCCAAAGTATTACCAGTTCTCTAGGCCGTTATAAAGCGGGAATTCTGCAGTCAAAGCACGAACACGATCGCCTAGAGCATCAATGTCAGGGTTCGGCATAACTACGTGAGCGATGATGTCTGCAACCTCAGCAAATTCCTTGTCTCCAAAACCACGGGTAGCAAGAGCTGGAGTTCCGATACGAACACCAGATGTCACCATCGCAGGTCTTGGGTCATTAGGTACTGAGTTTCTGTTGACTGTGATGCCAACATCGTGAAGTAGATCTTCACAAGTCTTGCCATCGATTGGAGAGTTACGTAGATCAACTAGAACTAGGTGCACATCTGTTCCACCTGTGAGAACGTCAACACCGTTTGCTCTAACATCAGCCTGCATTAGACGCTCAGCAATAATCTGTGCTCCTCTGATGGTGCGCTGTTGTCTTTCAATAAATTCTTGACCCATAGCTGCTTTGAATGCCACTGCTTTACCAGCGATGACATGCATTAGTGGACCACCCTGTTGACCTGGGAATACTGCAGAGTCAATCTTCTTGGCGTACTCAGCCTTACAAAGAATCAAACCTGATCTTGGACCAGCAAGAGTCTTATGGACGGTTGTTGAAACAACATCTGCATATGGAACTGGATTCGGGTGAACACCTGCTGCAACTAGACCTGCAATGTGGGCCATATCAACCCAAAGCTTTGCACCAACTTCGTCAGCAATTTTTCTGAATTCAGCAAAGTCAATGTGACGTGAGTATGCAGACCAACCTGCAATAAGAACCTGTGGCATAACTTCATGAGCACGCTTGCGAACAATGTCCATGTCAATCAAGAAAGTTTCTGGGTGAAGTTCATAAGCGTGAGCTTCATACATCTTGCCGGAGAAGTTCAACTTCATACCGTGGGTTAGGTGACCACCGTGAGCAAGTTCAAGTCCAAGAATCTTGTCCCCTGGCTTACATAGCGCCATAAGAACAGCAGCGTTTGCTGTTGCCCC
>JBDLVB010000044.1:0-6510 GCA_039805005.1 Actinomycetota bacterium | reverse complement strand
GCTGTGAAGCTAGCTGATAGGCCGTTCGCTGCAAGTGTTGCTGCACCGAATGAAACGCTAGTTGCAGTCTTGACAGCAGCTGCTGCAGCCAAGGTGATTGTTGTGGTTGAAGTGCTTGCGCTTACGTCAACACCTGATAGTGCAGGTACGAACTGAGCTGTAACAGCCTTTTCGAATGCTGCATTTGTTGAGTTAGTGACAGTGATGTCAACAGTTGTTGCACCTGCTGCTACTACACCTGAAGCAACTAGAGCCTGGTTTGCAGTTCCGAACTCTGAGAACAATGAAACTGTTCCACCCTGGTTACCGTTTGAAGCAACAGTTGCAGTTACAGTCGCGCTTGATCCGCTTTCTGCAACAACAGGAGCAGCTAGAGATACTGTGCTTGCAGATGGTGCGTAAACACGGTTAGCTGCTGTGATGTTTCCACAAACAGTCTTTTCTCCACCAGGAGTTTCACCAAGATCTGCATCTACACCTGTGTAAGAAAGAAGACCGTAACCGAACTTCTGAATTACAGCCTGTGACTGGCAGACAAGTGAGTTAGTTCCTCTGAATGCACGTGTGTACGCGTTTTCTTCAACTGCGTTAATCAGTGCAGTAGGAACGATGTTGTAAACAGATCTCTTGATTGCAGACCATGTTGGTGTGGTTGCGTAAACGCCATCTGTTACAACGATTGGCTCTACACCACCGATTGAACGAAGGATTGCACCAGCTGTACGCTTTGGAGCAACACCGTTAGTCTGAGCAACCCACTGTGAGATTGAGAATCCAACAAGTGCGTATGGGTCGTTAGCAACTGCAGTTCCATCGTGCTCCTGAACAGTAACTCCACCAGGGGTGATGTCCTTAGCAGGGAATGTACCTGCTGTGATACCAGCGTCGGTGATACCTACTGTTGTGTTCCAGAATGAACGTGTACCTGATCCAGCCTGTGGAACGTATGCACGGATGGTGTTTGAAGTTTCACCAGCACCAGCAAGGTATGAAGGAGCTTCAAGCTTGATGAAGTCACCAGTAGTTGAGTCAGTGATTACCTGAGTGATGTTTCCCTTGTAGATGTTCATCAAAGAAACTTCAGAAGTGTTTGCTGCAGTTCCAACAGGAATGTCTGAAGGAATCTTTGTGATGTCTAGTGGAGCTGTTGCATAAGTCATGTTGTCCTGAGCGAAAGGAACGTATGTGACAACACCGTTCGCAACTGCACCAGAAGGACCTGAAGATGAGCGAGCGAAGTGAACCTTGCCAGCAAGTTGTGAAGTTGTTGGGCTAACAGCAGTTCTTGACTTACCAAGTTCGTCCGGAGCAATCGCTACTGAACCTGAGTTGATCTGACCGATTGCGATACGAAGAGCATCGCGACCTGCACCTGAACCGTTTGCACGTGGAATTGCAATTCCATCTGCAGAAACTACTACGTCAGCTGAACCTAGTGCCTTGTAGCTTGCAAGCTTCAGTCTGCTGTCTTCAGCGCTTACGTTACCAAGAGCAAGTGAAATACCATCCATGACGTCCATGGTTGTGTCTGAGCCTAGACCTACTAGCTCTGCATACTTGTTTACTGATACTGGATCAGCCATTACCGGCATTGCGGTTCCAGCTGCGATAACAGCTGCACCGCTAAGGGCGGCTGTTACTTGAGCGAACAACTTGTTCTTCAATGTAGTTCCTTTCGGGAGTTTGACTCTGCTGTTCCAGGATGGAAAGCACAGGTTTTGTACAAGTGCAGTCTCAACTTGCTTGATTAACTGACCACGCCAAATAGGTGTCCAACAAGTTAACAAGGCATAAATTTATGCTTGATTTTCCCTGCGTTTTCTAGATCTAGCAAGGAGCAACTGGCCTATAACAAGGCCTGGGAAACCGAAGGCTATTGAGGCCAGCACAACTGTTGAAGCGGTTGAATTACCCTCTGCAAGGGTCTTGAAGGAGTCTGCGACTGGCCCTGTGCCTGGATCTACTGGGTCCACAGGGTCAATAGGGCCAGGTCCTGGGTCAACGGTTTCAGTTGGGGTCGGAGTAGGTGTTGGAGTTGGTTTCTCTTCTTCAGGAACTTCATTTGATGGGCAGTCTTTAGCGACAGTGCTGCTTGTCAGAGATGTCGCTGCGGCCTTTGCCTTCGCAGTCAAGTTAGCTGGCAGCGGCACGTAACCGAAAGGAAGCATTCCCTGAGCCTCGCCAGTTATTTGACCTGCTCCTGTCGCGTAGTTCAACATCGAGGCGTATTCAGAGAGAGCCTTTGGAGACTGAGTACAAACATTCACAACCGCGTAGGTAAGAGATGTCCAAGGATAAGCTGTGCCCTTCACGGACTTGCCATCGTTGTAGAGGATTCCTGTGCTCTTATCAACCGGCATTGCTGTGACAGCAGCATTCATGGTGCTAGCGCTTGGCTTGCTTTCCTCGCCAGTTGAACTGACCAGAGTTGCAACACCTAGACCATATCTTTCAGCAGCAGGCAGGTCTGTAATTGCCAACATGAATCTCTGTCCAATTGGCTGAGCTCCGCCTGATGTGAAAGCGGCTGGAATCTTGTTTGGGTCCCAAATAGTCTTGCTCTTTGAATCTCCACGTCTAGCAGCAGCGGCTGCATCTAGCATGTCGTGTGAGTAAGGTCTCATGTCCAAGGTTGAGAATCCTGGCTCAGGGGTGCTTGAGTTTGGTCTGTAAGTTGAAAGATCCGCTTTAGGGAAAGACTCAATTTCGGTGTCAGTTGCAAGTTCTAGTGAGGAATAGAACTTGTTGAGTTTCATTCCCCATTGGTCAGGAGTTCCCTTTAGGAATGCACTAGCCTTAGGGTCGTTTTGCAACCAACGCCAAACAAGTGCAGCAGAGTCAGATGAGCCAAGTGCAACCAGCAAACCGCCTGGCTCAATACCTCTTTGGAAATACTCGAAATCAGGATTTAGAGCAATGAACTCAGGGTCATTAATGATGCTTCTCGGGTTGTCTTTAACATGCTCTTGAGTGTTACCTCCAGGAACATCGTTTCGGTATGACTGAGTCAACATCTTGGCGATGAGTCTTGCATTAAGTTTCAGGTCCGTAACCAGAGCTCCGTTTTGTGAAACCAAAGGAGAATCTGACTTGAAGTTCTTTTCAATATTGAAGGCAACTACCACTGCTGAGTTAGCCACTGGCGCGTAGATAAGTTGATTCTTGCCTTTGAGTTCATCATCAATAGGATCTGCGATGAAGGCCAAACCCGAAGAACCAAATAGTGATCCTGTGATCTGTCTTCTAGCTTCGCCATCACCAATTTGTGAATAACCGAAGGTTGCAATGTCTTTACATAGTGATGGCTGCCAAGAGTAGAAAGCTGCAGATATCATTTCTGTTCCGACAACGCGACGCTCTGAGTTTCCAAGTGCACAGGAAACTGTTAGCGGAGAGAAACCCAAAGGAATCTGAACACGGTTAGCCCAGTTAGAGGCAGAAAGCGGTGAACCGTTGAGACGTTCACCTTCAATAATCTTGGTTCCATTAGCTCTGAACTCGCCTCGAGGAATAACAACTAGCCAACAATCTCTTGGGCCAGTGGCAGTCTGAGCGCCACAACCTAAATGAGGTGCTTCTAATGCTGTTTGAATTTCAAATACAGCTTCACCGCTTCCGCTAACACCAGTTGGCGCAGCTGAGAATTCATTGCTTGTCTCGTTGGAGAAATATCTTCCGAAGTTGAATGTGTTTTCTCCGCTAACGCTCTGGAAAGGGACGCGGTAGGACTTCAAGAACGGCTGATTTACAGGAGGAGGAATCAAGTAAGAAGTGTTGTAAAGCTGCTTAGGGTCTTCTCCACGCATTAGGTCTCGGTTAGCTGTGAAGGAGCCCATTAGGTTTTCAGTTGCAGTGATCGGAGAACCCCATTGGCACTGCTGGGGTGTTGGGCCTGTTACATCTCCCCAGCACTGCATGATCTGAACATAGTTACTGGCAAACTCTCCAGGCATAGTTCTATCTAAGCCTGACCAGCTGACTGTCACACCTTGGTTTGAAAGGTTTCTAGTTTGAGAAACGGAAACTTCAAAGTCCTTGAACTCATCGTAGAAATGACTAGTTTCATCTCTGGTATCTGAAACCCATGTCTTGGATATTTCGCTACCGGTTTGAGCAGTTGAAGCGGTAGGTGCGACGAGTGAAGCCGCACCTATTGCTGCAACTAAAAGAAATCTCAAAACCAGTCTTGGCTTCATTAGCGCTTGCTACCTCGCCTTAGAACAGACATCACAGGAACCGCTAGAAGCAGTGCAAGGAAAAGCACGAGCATAAAGATGATTTGGATCTGAGCGAAAGTCTTTCCGCTTTGATCAGGTGGGTTGATAGCCTCAGCTGAAACAGCCTGACAGATACCAGTGTCGTTGTCACAGAAGCCTGGACCAACTATTCCGTTGTCAACGATTCCGCCGTTGTCAACGTAACCGCCACCACCAGAGTTACCTCCTGTGCCAGGGTCAGTTCCAGGATCAGTTCCTGGGTCGGTTCCTGGGTCTGTGCCAGGATCTGTGCCAGGATCTGTGCCTGGGTCAGTACCTGGATCAACTACTCCACCAGCACCTGGATCAGTTCCGGTGTAACCTTTTTTATCTGCAGCTGGAGGCATTGGTGCATTCTTCGCCAATAGGTTAGTTCCATCAGAAGAGAAAGTTGGGTTGTTGCACTTAGCAACATCCTTATTCTTGGCACTCACCCCAGGAATCTTCTTAACCTGCTCTAGACCAGCCTTCACCAAGTTGATTGGAAGTGGAGAGTAACCAAGGACCTCCGCCTGCTGCTGACCTTCACATAGGTAGTAGTAGGCAAAGTCTCCAAGAGTGGCTCCCTTAGCTGCTGTAAATGAACCTGAAACAGCAGTTGGAACGATCAAGTATGAGTAGCTGGACAGCGGATAGGCTCTTGGATCTTTTGAGTTGTAAACGCCAGTAAGAATCTGAGTTAGATAAGAGTTACCAGGTCGCGTATCAATCTTTGCTTCAAGAAGAGCTACCGCAACGTTTGATGCAGTTGGAAGCACATAGTGATCGGAATCATTCAAAAGCTTCACTACTGGGAAACCAGTCTTCAACGCGTAGGAATACTCAACGTAAGTGATTGTTCCTTCGTTAGCGTTCTGAGAAACATAACCAGAGACACCCTGAGAACCTGGCTGAGAGACATAACCCTTTCCAGAAACAACTGGGTAGTTAGATGTAAGACCGCAAGGAGTTGAACGACCAGCTAGCTTGCAGTAGTCATCCCAAATCTTTGTGTGTTCATCTGCCATCCAAGATGTGAACTGAGCAGTAGAGCCGGAACCGTCTGATCGAACTACTGGAACGATCTTTCGCTTGGGAAGTGAGATACCTGGGTTCTCGGCTGCGATTGACTTGTCATCCCAGTAAGTAATTACTCCTGTGAACACCTTGGTCAAGGTCTCTCCTGACATCTTCAGGTTGGTGAATCTCTTGCCACCAATCTTTAGGTTGTACATAAGAGCAGTACCACCGGCAACTAGTGGAATGTATGCGAAAGCTCTAGAAGGAAGAGTGTCAACAACCGAACCATCTTTAAGTCCGTAAGGAATTTCAGAAGAAGCGAAGTCAACTGTTCCAGCCTTGAATTGGTTACGTCCATCTGATGAACCTGTGCTGGCGTAGTTAACACGCATTCCGTACTGAACTACGTTTCTTCTCCACTGGTCGATAGCGTTAGCTGACCAAGAAGATCCTGCACCGTTGACCGGGACGTAGTCAGCAGCTTGGGCTGGTGAACTTGAGAAGCCAAAGACAATTGCTGGAGCAATTAGTAATGATAGCAATCGAGTTTTCAAACTTAGTCTCACTTTGCGACCTTCTTCTTTGTTAGCTTTTTGATGTTCTTGGCCAAGTTGCCGAATACGTTTTTGTCTGAACCTAGGATTCGGGCAAGCATAAACAGAATAAGAACTAGGAACATTAGAACCGCAGCAGTTCCAAAACCACGAGCAATCATTGTTGGCTCAGGAGATTTCACGAACTGGAAAATTGCTAGTGGCAGAGAAACCATTGGACCGTTGGTTGGATCAAGGTTCATGCTGGCTGTGAATCCTGAAGTTAGTAGAACAGGTGATGTTTCACCAATACCTCTGGCTGTAGCCAAGATGATTGCTGTTGTTAGACCTGAGCGAGCTGTTGGAAGAGTAACCATCCAAGCAGTTCTCCAAGCGCCTGCACCTAGACCAAGGGAAGCTTCTTTCAAAGTTCCAGGCACAATACGAAGAACAACATCGGATGCTCTAATCATGATTGGAAGCATCATTACGCTGATCGCCAGAGCTGCAGCGAAACCTGACTTCTGAACACCTAGCAACAAAATTGCTGTTGCGTAGATAAACAAACCAGCAACAATCGAAGGAAGAGCGGTCATGGCTTCAACCATGGTTCTCACAAAGCGACTGTATTTACCTGGGATTTCATTTAGGAAGACAGCCGTGATCAAACCCAGTGGGATTGTGATTGCAAGAGCAATCGCAATCTGAATCAGGGAACCTAC
>JBDLVB010000043.1:0-6551 GCA_039805005.1 Actinomycetota bacterium | reverse complement strand
CCAAAACGATCTGAAATTTCTTTCACAAGTTTGCGTGCTGCCTCAAGATCTAAGTTGCCAACTTTGCCAGTTGGCTCGTGACCTAGAACAACGTTTTCTGCGACAGTAAAAACTGGAATAAGCATGAAGTGTTGGTGAACCATTCCAACACCAGCTGCCATCGCATCTCCAGGGCCTGAGAATTTAATGGCTTTATCGTCAATCAAGATTTGACCTTCATCAGGCTGAAGCAATCCGTAGAGGACGTTCATGAGAGTTGATTTGCCAGCTCCGTTTTCACCAAGGAGGCTGAGGATTTCTCCTGGAGCAAGGGTGAGGCTGATGTTGTCGTTAGCGACAAGGGTACCGAAGCGTTTAGTGATGTTCTTGAGTTCAAGCTTCATTTGAGGGTCTGGCTCCTTTGCATTTCCTGAGTACTAATCTACCTCAAGTTTTTAGAGGCCAGCTTAAAGCAAGAACTGCCGAGGCCTAGGCCTCGGCAGTTCCTAAACTACTTGTCTAGTAATTAGCCAAGTGGGTTTACTGAACCATCGATAATGCCTGCCTTTAGTTCTGCAAGCTTTGTCTTTAGTGCGTCATCTAGGAACTCTGTCTCTGAGATGTCAGTTCCACCGTTAGCCAATGTACCTGTGTAAGCGTTGTCCATTCCACCAGCGAAAGCTTCCTTGTCAACTGCAAGTGCCTTCACGATGTCGTAAACTGCTGAACCCATTCTCTTCTCAATTGAGGTAAGAGTTAGAGGTGCATATTCTGGGCTTGTAACGCTGATGTTCTTGTCAACACCGATCATCTTTGCGTCAACACCTGACTCAGAGATCGCTTCTGAAAGAGCACCGAACTGGTCTCCACCAACTGGAACTAGTACGTCTGCACCAGCTGCTAGGTGACCAGCAGCAATTGTCTTGCCTTCTGGAGCGTTAGGAGCGAATCCACCAATGAAGTCACCCTGCTGTGTTGTTGCATCCCAACCAAGAACAGTCACTGGTGTGCCTGTCTCAGTTTCGTATGCCTTTGCACCGTAGTAGAAACCATCCATGAATGCTGTAACAGCACCGATCTGAAGACCACCGTAAACGCTAACAACCTTTGAAGTTGAGTAGTACGCAGCTGCATAACCAGCTAGGTAGGATGACTCAGCCATGTTGTAACCAACTGGCTTTAGGTTTGTTGCTCCATTTGACCAACCATCGATTGTTACGAAGTTAACCTCTGGGTTTGCTTCTGCTGCTGCGTTAACTGCGTCAACTAGGTTGAAACCTACTGCGAAGATAACGTCACACTTAGCTGCAACCATTGCGTCTAGGTTTGGAGCGAAGTCTTCTGAAGAGTTTGACTCAGCTGAGGTTAGTGTTACACCAAACTCGTCTGCTGCCTTCTCCATACCATCCATTACAGATTCGTTGAATGACTTGTCAGCCCATGAACCTTCGTCAGAAACACCACACTCGATGAATCCTGCACCTGGCTTTGCAGCACAGCCTGAAAGAACTAGCAAGCTGGCTGCTGCCATTGCTACTCCTGCTATTGCCTTACGTGAAACTTTGTTCACTTGTGTCCTCCTGATTTTTTGAGTTGATGCCATTCACCAACCACACACATTTAGACACTACTAGCCCCCAGCGACACTTTTGGCCTCTAACGCAAGGTATTTACCTAGGCGTTACAATTCCCTAATTTGCAGGGGAAATCAGTGACTGCCTATAGGTTTCAAGACTGGTCAACAATTCTCCGTCTATGGAATCTGGCTGGCTGACCCTAAGTTCAACCGTGTTAATCTTCAGAGCTCCGGACTTTCTATATAGAGGTTGAGCCGAAAACTCTCGATTTAGCAGTGCTGCCACGGCATTTAGCACGTATTTACTGGTGTTTCTCTCGACTGAGACCTGAACCCTAGGCTCAAGGGCTAGCTCTGAACTGCCAAGTTGAAGATCAGCTCCAATTAGGTAAGGACCATCGGCCTGATCTGGACTGATGTTCTTCCAAATGCTCTTGCCGCCGAAAATAGCTGCCACATCGGTGGAAGCCAATCTGTCCAGCTTTGTAGTCAAGGTCTTAGATGTTGGGGTTTGAGCAAAGACGGTCTTCGTTTCAGTGCCTGAAAGCTCGTCAAAGTCCTTGACCCCTCTAATGAAAGAGCTCTTCAGTTTCTTGGCATCTGAATAGGCGGGTTGAATGAACAAGTTGACGCTTTGGTTGACAGACTTGCCGGCTGCAAAGTATCCAGCCAAGCGAGCACCACTCAGGGCATCGTCCTCTACCCATCTGAAGTTTGATGGTTGGTCTGCAATTGATATCTTCCCGCCAACAAATAGCACCATCATCTTTGAATGACCGCGGGCAAACGTGGCCAAATCTGTTAAGTAGTTTTGATTTGCTGAAACCATGATTACGCACCCGCCCTGCAGCGCTTTCAGCAGACTAGTCGGGATGTACTCTGTCGCATCATCAATGCTTACTTCACGAACAGCAAGTCCATAGACAATTTTTGCTTCGACTAGATCCACGGCTAATTGTTTTTCTGGAGTTCCAGGAACGATTGTTGTCGAGCGAATAAGGCAGGCTGTTGATTTTGCTTTTACGTCTGGTTTGACTACTTCAGCAGGTGCACAAGAACTAAGGCCCAAGGTCAGACCTAGCAGGACAAATCCTGCAACTACTCTGCTTAGGGTTTTCATTGGATAGTGCTTAGAGAACTTCGCTGTGGCCAGTTACTTTGAGTGAATCGACTAGGTTCTTCACTCTCTGGGCATGCTCTTTTGTAGTAACCAAAAGGGCGTCAGGGGTGTCAACCACAATTACATCGTCAAGACCGATAAGGGCAACTAGGCGTCCTGTTTCTGAAACTAGGATTCCGCTGGACTTGTCTGAAAGCACAGTCACTTCGCCCAACACAGCAAGGTGATTACGCTTTCCACCTGATTGCAATTCAGCAATAGCTGCAAAGTCACCGACATCGTGCCAGCCGAATTTAGCTGGAACAACGGCAACGAGGCCTTGAGCCGCAGCCGGTTCGGCTACTGAGTAGTCAACGGCAATCTTCTTGAGAGTAGGCCAGACATCTTCGAATACCTTGTCTTGAGATGCTGTCCCCCAAGCTTCAGCCAAGATCATAATCTTGGAGTGAAGCTCTGGTTCTGTTTCTTCAAGAACAGAAAGAATGAGCGATGCAGGGGCAATGAACATTCCTGCATTCCATAGGTACTTGCCAGAAGCAACATATTTGCGAGCACGTTCAATATCTGGCTTCTCAACAAACTTTGCTACTTCACGAGCATGCTTAGCAAAAGGAAGGTCAATCTTGTCGCCTGCTTTGATGTATCCGAAGCCAACTGATGGTTCAGATGGTTGAATACCGATGGTGACAATCTTTCCTGTTGCGGCTACCGCTACTGCCTCTTTAACGCAGTCAGTGAATTCCTTGTCGTCAGTGATGACGTGATCTGCAGCAAACGAACCGATGATTACATCTGGTTCTCTCTTTACAAGAATCGCAGCTGCTAGGGCAATGGCTGCAGTTGAGTCCTTAGGACTTGGTTCAAGGAAAAGATTGTTTTCAACTAAATCTGAACACTGTTCGGAAACAGCTGTGCGGTGAGCAACACCAGTTACGACAACAATTCGATCTGCTCCAGATAGTGGAGCTAGTCTCTCCCAGGTGTCTTGCAAAAGGGTTTGACCCGACCCTGTTAGGTCATGCAAGAACTTAGGTGCGGAGGCACGAGATAGCGGCCATAGCCTGCTACCAATTCCTCCGGCAGGAATCACAGAATAGAAACGAGCCATTGGCTCTTTAGAGTCATTCATACTCCCAAAAGCCTAACCCAGATGGCAGGTTTGCAGATTTTTGTTTGAGTTCTTGGGTTATCATTAAGGCAAATAAGGCACGCTTTTGCTGCCATTCAAGGAGGAGTTTCGTGGCTAGAAGACCTGCTGGTACTTTGTATCGAGGCAAAATAGGCATGTGGTCTTGGGTATTGCACCGTATTACTGGGGTTGGAATCTATTTCTTCCTATTGGTACACGTTCTTGACACAGCATTGGTCAGAGTTAGCCCTGAGGCTTACAACTCAATCATGGCCGTCTACAAAACCCCAATAGTAGGTGTAGCTGAGATTGGTCTAGTCGCAGCCATCCTTTTCCACGGATTCAACGGTATTCGTGTGATTCTCATCGATTTCTGGAGCAAAGGCTCTAAGTACCAGAACCAGATGTTCTGGATTGTCCTCGTAATCTTCGTGGTTCTAATGGCCGCCTGGGTTCCTCGCCAACTAATGCACACCTTTGGAGCGTAAATTGAGCGTCGTTATTGAACAACCAAACCAGCCAAGAAGCCGCAAGAGCGCTCAGTGGGAAAAAAGAGCATGGATCTTCATGCGCATCTCAGGAGCCCTATTACTTGTAATGATTTTGGGTCACCTAATGGTCAACCTAGTTCTTCCAGAGCGTGGAGTTAAGTCAATTGACTTTGCATTCGTTGCTGGAAAGTGGGCTGACCCGTTCTGGCAGGTCTATGACGGCATCATGCTTTGGCTAGCCCTTATTCACGGAACCAACGGAATGAGAACTCTAGTCAACGACTATTCAGAGCGTGAATGGGTAAGAAAGAGCTTGAACATTGCTCTTTGGTCTGTGGCAACAATATTGATCATCCTAGGAACACTTGTCATCACAACATTTGATCCATGCATCGACCCTGAAGCCGTTAACTACCTACCTAGCGTTTGTAAGCCGTAAGGAAAAAATTGTCAGAAGTTAAAGTTCATCACTACCAGTATGACGTTGTAATCGTTGGTGCTGGTGGTGCAGGTATGCGTGCAGCAATTGAAGCTGGACCACATGCCAAGACTGCTGTTATCTCCAAGCTCTTCCCTACACGTTCACACACTGGTGCTGCTCAAGGTGGTATGGCTGCTGCTCTAGCCAACGTTGAAGAAGACTCTTGGGAATGGCACACCTTCGACACTGTTAAAGGTGGAGACTACCTAGTTGACCAGGACGCTGCCGAAATTCTTGCTAAGGAATCTGTTCAGGCTGTTATCGATCTAGAGAACATGGGTCTTCCGTTCAACAGAACACCTGACGGCAAGATTGACCAAAGACGTTTCGGTGGACACACACGTGATCACGGTAAAGCTCCAGTTAGAAGAAGCTGTTACGCAGCAGACAGAACTGGTCACATGATCTTGCAGACTCTTTACCAAAACTGTGTGAAGTTAGGCATTGAGTTCTACAACGAGTTCTATGTTCTAGATCTAGTTATGAACACTGTTGATGGAGTCGAAAGACCAGCAGCTGTTGTTGCCTATGAACTAGCAACCGGAGACCTACACGTCTTCCAAGGTAAGTCAATCGTTTTTGCTACCGGTGGTTTCGGAAAGATCTTCAAGACAACTTCTAACGCACACACTCTTACTGGAGATGGTGTTGGCATCATCTGGCGTAAAGGTCTTCCATTGGAAGACATGGAGTTCTACCAATTCCACCCAACTGGTCTAGCTGGACTTGGAATTCTTTTGAGTGAAGCAGCCCGTGGTGAAGGAGCTATTCTTCGTAATGCTTCAGGTGAGCGCTTCATGGAAAGATACGCACCAACTATCAAGGACCTAGCTCCTAGAGACATGGTTGCCCGTGCAATGGCTAATGAAGTTAGAGAAGGAAGAGGAGCTGGGCCTAACAAGGACTACGTTCTTCTAGACCTTACTCACCTTGAGCCTGCTGTTATTGATGCCAAGCTTCCTGACATTACAGAGTTTGCTAGAACCTACCTAGGTGTTGAGCCTTACACAGAGCCAGTTCCTGTATTCCCAACTGCTCACTATGCAATGGGTGGTATTCCTACCAACATCAAGGCTGAGGTTCTTAGAGACAACGACACCGTTGTTCCTGGTCTATATGCTGCTGGTGAGTGTGCTTGCGTATCAGTTCACGGAGCAAACCGCCTTGGAACCAACTCACTTCTAGACATCAACGTCTTCGGTAAGCGTGCAGGTATCTATGCAGTTGAGTATGCGAAGGATGCAAAGTTTGTTGATGTTCCAGCTGATGCAGTTGCTGAGACTGTGAAACTTATCGAACACATGCGTAACGCTCGTGGAACTGAAAAGATTGCGGTTATCCGTAAAGAACTTCAGGACACCATGGATAAGAATGCTCAGGTTTACAGAACTGAAGATTCATTGAACGAAGCTCTAGACAAGATTAAAGAACTTCGTGCGAGATACGAAAACATTCAGGTTCAAGACAGAGGTCTTCGTTTCAACACAGATCTACTTGAAGCAATCGAACTTGGTTTCCTTCTAGACCTTGCAGAAGTTCTAGCCTTCACATCTCGTGAGCGACGTGAAAGCCGCGGAGGTCACTTCCGTGAAGACTACGAAACAAGAGATGACGAAAAGTTCATGGTTCACTCAATGGCTTACAAAAAAGGCGACCAGATCGATCTAGGCTGGAAGCCAGTTGTAATTACCAACTACCCACCAATGGAGCGTAAGTACTAATGAGCTCAACTATGGAAACTCAAGAACTAGGTGTAATCCCATCCTTCACCGTCA
>JBDLVB010000042.1:0-6987 GCA_039805005.1 Actinomycetota bacterium | reverse complement strand
CCGCGCCGTGGACTTGGGGCTGGCGTGAGCAATCTCAATTCTTTGAAATGCTCGCTCTCTCGCTTGAAAGAGTTCAGCTACATATTCGATTTCATCCGCAACACCAGACCCAGCATCTTTAGCAACCGCTAGCAGATACTTCAGGCCCAATGAATGTTTTGAAACTCCTTGGATTTCTTTGAGCGACTGATCTAGGCTGACTCCAGCTTTGAGAAGCCCCGCCAATTTTGTAAGGACTAGTGAGTCAGACATTTGGAATTCTGAACCTCTCTATAGCGGTAACTACTCTTCTGCCATTTAGTCTCTGCACTTGAATTACCCAAGAGAGTGCACTTGAAACTAGGAACCCAAGAGAGTGCACTTGAAACTAGGAGTCGGCTGAACTCGCTTGTTGCACCAGTTCCAACCAGAATTGCCAACATCCTTGGCCACACATCTTCTATGGAGTTGGCATGCAAAGTGAAACCTGAACCACTGTGACCTGTGTTCATAGCTTGGAGTAACAGTAAGAGTTCCTCTCCCCTGGCTTCACCAACCACGATCCGATCCGGCCTCATTCTTAGTGCTTCGCGAACCAACTGACCGAGACCAATTTCACCGATGCCTTCATGGTTGCCAGAGCGAGTAATTAGTGCAACGCTATTTCCTTCTAGAGAGAGCTCTGCTGCGTCTTCTATGGTTATCACTCTCTCTTGGGACACTTCTCCCAACATTGCGTTGAGCAATGTTGTTTTACCCGAGCCAGTTCCTCCGATAACTACAAAATTCTCTCGACTCCTAGATATCTGAAGAAGTAATTCATGCTGCTCTTCTGTGATGGCTGACTTGTTTGCAAGGTCTCGAAGTGTGAGCGCTGCTAGAGAATGTCGTCTAATCGATACTTGAGTCCTCTTAGAGCACTCCCCACCTAATACGGCGTGAATACGTAAGAGGCCATATTCCGAGTTGATGCTTACCTCAGATACAGGTTTGGCAATATCTAATCGAGAGCCATTGTTTCCTAGAAGAGCCCTAGCCCAGTGTTCTACTCCAGCTTCGTCGTCAAACGGATTTGAGGCTTTCTCCAATACACCAACCCGTTCAACCATCAGAGACACATGGCCATCAAGCAACACATCAGTGACTTGAGGGTCTTCTAGGAATTCTCGGATTAGATCAAGTTCGGACATGGCTCAATGATGAAGGGCTTGGTTTAGGCGGAAGGTTGGAGTCCATGATTTTGGGGAAAGCAGTTCCCTCTGAGACCTGTGTAAAACACCCGTTAAGTTAAGGGGCCCCGGTCTCTGGGGGGAGTGACCGGGGCCGGTGATACATGATTGGGGGAATCGATGTATCACAGGTCAGCCGAAGCTGACTGGATAATCATAACAACTTTTATTGTTCGGTAAATAGGTGAGATTGAAAAATTTAGAGGAGTTTTGCAGGATCCCCAGAGCCTAAGAATATAGGTTGGTCTTTCATGATCTCGTATTCCTGGTCAGTGAAGAGCCTTGACCTTGTAAGGAATCTCTTGCCCGTAGGCGACTCCAAGGAGAACCCACTGCCTCGTCCTGGGACGGCATCTATTGTCAGATGCGTGTGTCTCCAGAGCTCGAACTGCTCCAAGGACATGTAGACCGGAATGGGCTGTTCTATGCCCTCTACGTCAACTGTTTCAACAAGGACGTCGCTGCCGCCAACTCTGAACTCCCCTGCTGGATAACACATTGGTGCTGAGCCATCGCAACAGCCTCCAGACTGGTGAAACATTAGTCCGGCTGGGTTTCTCTTGTAGAGCTCAATCAAAAGCTCTTGAGCCTCTTTAGAGAATTCAACTCTCTTTACTGCATCAACTTTAGACATTTCGCCTTCCAAGTGTTGAAGTGGGGAGCCACAATAAAGTGACTCCCCACTAATCTAAATCATCGATTTAGAAGAAGCCAAGCTTGCTTTCAGAGTATGAAACAAGCAGGTTCTTAGTCTGCTGGTAGTGATCCAACATCATCTTGTGTGTCTCGCGACCGATACCAGATGACTTGTAACCACCGAAGGCAGCGTGAGCTGGGTAAGCGTGGTAGCAGTTAGTCCATACGCGTCCAGCTTGAATCTCGCGACCTGCTCGGTAGGCGGTGTTCATGTGTCTTGTCCAAACACCTGAACCCAATCCATAGAGAGTGTCGTTAGCGATTTCCATAGCCTGCTCGAAACCATCGAACTTAGCAACAGAAACAACTGGGCCGAAGATTTCTTCCTGGAAGATACGCATGTTGTTTGTACCCTCGAAGATTGTTGGCTCTACGTAGTAACCACCAGATAGTTCTCCACCTAGGTCTGCTCGCTTGCCGCCAAGAAGTAGCTTCGCACCTTCAGCAAGACCGATGTCGATGTAGCTCAAGATCTTCTCAAGCTGGTCGTTAGATGCCTGAGCACCCATCATGGTGTTGGTGTCTAGTGGGTTACCCATAACGATCTTCTTTGTTCTTTCGATTACATCACCTAGGAACTTGTCGTAAATCGGAGCATCGATAAGAGCACGTGAAGGACAGGTACATACTTCACCCTGGTTCAATGCAAACATTGTGAAACCTTCTTGACACTTGTCATAGAAAGCATCGTCGTGATCTGCAATGTCTCTGAAGAAGATGTTAGGGCTCTTACCACCTAGCTCAAGAGTTACAGGAATGATGTTGTCTGATGCATACTGCATGATCAAGCGACCTGTTGTGGTTTCACCAGTGAAGGCAATCTTTGAGATTCTTCTTGAAGAAGCCAAAGGCTTACCTGCTTCAACACCGAAACCATTCACAATGTTTAGAACACCTGCAGGAAGAAGATCTGCAATCAGTTCCATCACGTAAAGAATCGATACTGGAGTCTGCTCTGCTGGCTTTAGAACAACACAGTTTCCAGCAGCTAGAGCTGGAGCAAGTTTCCAGACAGCCATCAAGATTGGGAAGTTCCAAGGAATGATCTGTCCAACAACACCTAGCGGCTCGTGGAAGTGGTAAGCCACTGTGTCGTGATCTAGTTCACCCAGCGTTCCTTCTTGAGCACGAAGTGCTCCTGCGAAGTAGCGGAAGTGATCAATTGCGAGAGGAATATCTGCAGCAAGAGTTTCTCTAACTGCTTTTCCGTTTTCCCAAGTTTCAGCAACCGCAATCTTTTCTAGATTTGCTTCCATGCGATCTGCGATTCTGAGGAGGATGTTAGCTCTTTCAGTAGCGCTGGTCTTACCCCAGGTCTTGAATGCTGCGTGAGCTGCATCCAGAGCTAAGTCGATGTCTGCAGCGTTGCCTCGAGCAACTTCACAGAACACCTTGCCAGTTACTGGGGTGATGTTTTCAAAGTATTCGCCTGATGTTGGCTTTACGTACTGGCCACCGATCCAGTGGTCGTAGCGTGGGCGGAACTCGACAATACTGCCGGCTGATCCAGGGGCTGCGTAAACAGTCATGTGTTATCTCCTTTGATGAACAATTGGTCCCGCACTAGTTGTGCGGGTATTCATCGTCAAACTACTCCTGCCTAGCCATCGCCAACACGTCAAACATGCAGTACTGCCCGTTTATTACGGTTTAGTAGAGGTTTGCACCTAGCCATTTGTATAGGTGCTTGGTTTTGATAACTTTGGGCTATGGCTAACGATGCTAGATCAGATGTCCCGCTAGGTAGACGCATGCCAAATGCTAAGACCCGGGTAGTTGTCGCTGACAGAAATGTAATTACCAGGGTTGGAATCAGGGCTATTCTCGAGAGAACTACCGGGACAGCGGTTATCGCAGAAGCAACCACCTACGAAGCAGTGCTGGACGCTGTAGATGAACATGGACCGGATGTCTTGGTTATTGACCTAGACCTTGGTGATGACACAACCAGAGGACTTCATCTCTGCCAAGAAATCTCCGAGCGATTCCCGACTACCAAGGTATTAGTTCTGAGCCAGACACTTAGCGAGTTTGTAGTTGTTGATGCACTACGCCGCGGAGCGACAGGCTTTTTGATTAAGGATGAGCTCAAAGCAGATGAACTTCAAAAAGCGGTTCAAAATGTTCAGTTTGGCGAAACAGTATTAGGAAAAGGCGTGGGCAACGTTATTGCTCGTAGCCTAGGTTCAAGTGTTACTACCGAAAGACTTTCTGATCGCGAATTAGAAATAGCTCAACTACTTGCACATGGTCTAACTAACAAAGAAGTTTCAAACAAGCTTTTCATCAGCGAGAGCACAGTGAAATTCCACATCCACAACGCTTCTAAGAAAGTTAATGCACACAACAGAACAGAATTAGTTCACAAAGCATCGCTCTTAGGTTTCATTACAAACTAGAAAAATTTTTTATAACGAAAACGCTAATTATTTACGCATAAAGAAATTTAAAGTATTTAGCCGTATACAATCACGGCTATGACTAGCAATTCAAAACAAGAACTTTACGATGCCGCTAAGACAGACAGACTAGGTTTCTGGGCAACACAAGCAAACCAACTCAGCTGGCACAAACCATTCACAAAAACTCTTGATTGGTCCAATCCCCCATTTGCTAAATGGTTCGAAGATGGACAAATCAACGCAAGCTTCAACTGCTTAGACAGACATGTTCTAGAAGGCAGAGGAGAAAGAACTGCGATTCTGTTTGAAGGTGAGCCAGGCGACACAAAGTCTTATACCTATAGCGAGCTACTTGCCGAAACCAAGAAAGCGGCGAATGCTCTTCTTGATCTCGGAGTTCAATCGGGAGATCGTGTAGCAATCTACATGCCAATGATTCCTGAAACAGTTATTGCCATCTTGGCTGTTGCTCGTATCGGCGCTATTCACAGCGTTGTCTTTGGTGGATTCAGTGCTGATTCGCTTAGAAGCAGAATCAACGATGCTCAAGCAAAGCTAGTTATCACAGCTGATGGGGGCTTCCGTAAAGGTAAAGCCCATGCATTGAAAGAAGCAGTTGACCAAGCTCTCCAAGATGACAGCTGCCCATCAATTGAACATGTCCTGGTTGTTCAAAGAACCAAGGCAGATGTTGCTATTTCAGCAAGAGATGTCTGGTGGCACGATGCTCTAGCCAAAGCAAATCCTGAGCACGAGGCTCAAGGCTTTGATTCAGAACACCCGCTGTTCATTCTTTACACATCTGGAACAACTGGAAAACCTAAGGGAATTCTGCACACCACAGGGGGCTACCTAACCGGAGCGTCTTATTCTCACCGAACAGTATTTGACCTGCAGAGTGAAACCGATGTGTACTGGTGCACAGCTGACGTCGGTTGGATTACCGGTCACAGCTACGTGGTTTATGGCCCGCTCGCTAACGGTGCGACTCAAGTGATCTACGAAGGAACTCCTGACTCCCCTAACTTTGAACGTTGGTGGCAAATCATTGCTAAATACAATGTAAGTATTTTCTATACCGCTCCAACAGCAATCAGAACCTTCATGAAGATAGGCAGATCAGTAGTTGATGGTCATGATCTAAGTTCACTTCGTGTTCTTGGTTCTGTGGGTGAACCAATCAACCCTGAAGCCTGGCACTGGTATAACGAAGTCGTTGGTGGTTCTAGATGCGAGATTGTTGACACCTGGTGGCAAACAGAAACAGGATCAATCATGGTCTCTCCTATTCCTCATGCCTTCCAGACCAAACCTGGTTCAGCTCAGCGAGCACTGCCTGGAATAACAGTTGGCATTGTTGATGAAAACGGAGTTCCAGTTAAGAAGACCGATGACGGCAGCGAAGCTGGTTACCTAACCATCGATGAACCTTGGCCGAGCATGCTTCGTGGAATCTGGGGCGACCCAGAAAGATACGTAGAGACTTACTGGTCAAGATTCGAAGGTAAGTACTTCGCTGGCGATGGAGCTCGCTATGACGAAGACGGAGACATTTGGTTGCTTGGTCGTATTGACGATGTGATCAAGGTTTCAGGTCACAGACTTTCAACTGCTGAAATTGAATCTGCTCTTGTCGAACACCACTGGGTTGCTGAAGCTGCTGTTGTTGGAGCCAAAGATGAAATAACAGAACAAGCAGTCGTTGCATTTGTAATTCTTCGTCAGGACGAACTTGGTGATGCACCTAATGAGGAAGAAATTGGTAAAGTTCTTCGCTCATGGGTATCTGAAAAGATTGGTGCAATTGCAAGACCTCGTCAGATCATGGTCGTATCTGAACTCCCAAAGACTAGATCAGGAAAAATCATGCGACGACTTCTTAAAGATGTTGCCGAAGGAAGGCCTGTTGGCGACACAACAACACTTGCTGATTCATCGGTGATGAATGCCATCAACGACAAGCTACACTATGGTGCTAACGACTAGTTGAACTCAACAATCAGTTCGACTTCAACAGGTGCATCAAGAGGAAGAACTGCAACACCAATGGTTGATCTTGCGTGAATTCCAATATCGCCAAACACTTGACCTAAGAATTCTGAAGCACCGTTGTTGACAGCTGGGTGTCCTGTGAACTCAGGGTCGCTTGCGATAAAACCGTTGACCTTAACAATTCTTGTAATTCGATCTAGATCACCGATGGCAAACTTCACAGCAGCCAAGCAGTTCAATGCTGAAATCTGAGCCAGCTCTTTAGCTCTTTCAGGTGAAACCTGTGATGGAACTTTTCCAATTTCGGCTAGCTTGCCATCAACCATAGGTAACTGACCTGCGGTCATGACTAGATTTCCCGTTGCAACAGCAGGAATATATGCTGCTACCGGAGGCACTACCTCTGGAAGAGGGAACCCTAGTTCGATTAGTCTTGCTTCAATTTTTCCAGTCATTTCTACGCCTTAGCTCTCTTCATATATGCAACATATCCACCTTCGGGGCTGGTAACTACCTGAACGAGTTCCCAACCCTGGGCACCCCAATGGTCCAGTATTTGCTTGGGATTGTGCGGTGGAAGGGGGGTTACGGTGTATTCCCAGATGACCATTTTTATGGTTCCTCTCAAAGATTGAAGGTAACCTTGATTCTATGGCTGACACAGGCAAGAAAAATAAGAAACAGGCAGG